>JAYSZV010000062.1:0-2165 GCA_043737875.1 Candidatus Lloydbacteria bacterium | reverse complement strand
AGAATGGCATCGGTAATCTCACGAGCCGAATTATGAAAATGGCGACAACGCACCTTAAGGATGCGGTTGAAATTGAAGTGCATGAGTTTGCGCACGGTAATGCTATCGATGAAGCATTTGGAGTATTCGACATCAAGCGCGCCCTCGAGTCGGTCATGAGTGCGGTGGGCGAGCTCGATGCATATATTCAAGAAACAGCCCCATTTAAGGTGGTGAAGGTGAATGTCGAAGATGGTGAAGTGCTGATTGTCGAAATGGTGGAGCGACTCTATCGTATTGCCGAGCTCTTGGCACCATTTCTTCCGAGAACGAGCGAAGAAATCAAGCGACTCATCCGCGCGAACGAAATGCCCACCGTGCCACTTTTCAATCGCCTGCCTACCGCCTAATACCTATTATTAATACATAGGGTTCCCCTATGTAGGCACCTAGGAAACATGAAATATATTGATATCCATTCGCATTTGAATGACCCGCGTTTCGAGCCAGACTTGGATGAGGTGATTTTGCGCATGCGGGAAGCAGAAACGAGGACGATTGTTGTGGGGACTGACCGTGCGATGTCGGAGCGAGCAGTTGCGCTTGCGGAGGCTCATCCCGATATGTGGGCCACGATTGGGCAACACCCCACCGACAAGCACAAAGAAATTTTTGATTATGCATGGTATCAGGAAAAAATAAACCTTACGAAAGTAGTGGCAATAGGGGAGTGTGGGCTTGATTATTATTGGGTGACGCATCCCGACTCACAAAAAGATTTTGGAGATTTTTCTCTAGAAAAAACCCGACAACACGATCTTTTTGCACAGCAGATTGCGCTCGCAGGGGCGAGTAAAAAGCCACTGATGATTCACGGGCGGCCAACTCCAAAGTCGATGGACGCATATGAGGATATCATTGCAATGCTTAAGGGAAAGAATGTGAGTGGCAATGTGCACTTTTTTGTAGGTGATACGCATATTGCGAAGCAGTTCCTCGACCTCGGATTCACGATGTCGTTTACGGGGGTGCTCACCTTTACACACGATTATGACGAAGTTGTCCGCTACGTCCCGCTTGATATGATGCATGCAGAAACCGACGCACCGTATGTGGCGCCCGTACCGCACCGCGGGTCGCGCAACGAGCCGGCGTACGTAAGGGAAGTAGTACGCCAAATTGCCACTATTCGGGGTGAAGATGAAGAATTAGTGGGGCAAGTACTTCTTGCAAATTCTGGCAGAATTTTTTGCCCCCAACTCCTGCTTTAGGCAAATGGAAAAAACGCTGAAACAGCAATGTTTGACAGCACCACACGCCTTTGCTAGTATGCCCCTATCTATGGAAAACAAAGACATAAATGTCGATACGATTGAAAAAGACCGCGCTGTATACGAGGTCGGATTTCACATCGTCCCCATCGTCGCAGAAGACGATTTGGGCGTGCGGGTAACAGCCATTCGCGATGCGATTGAGGCGGCCGGTGGAAGCATGATTGCGGACGAATATCCTCGCCACATGGAGCTTTCGTATCCAATGGTCAAAATTGCTGAGAATAAGCGCGCAACACATCATTCTGCCTACTTTGGATGGATGAAGTTTGAGGTAGAGCCAAAAGGAGCAAAGGCAATCGATACTGCCCTTAAGGCAGATGACCTTATCCTCCGATTTATTCTTGTGAAGACTGTACGCGAGAACACAATGGTTCCGAAGAAAGTCCTCCAGCAGAAGCGTGGCGATGAGCCAAAGGCAGAAGAAGTAGTAGAAGAAAAGCCCATCATGAGTGAGGCAGAGATTGATAAGACAATCGAAGACCTCGTCATCAGCTAATTGGCGTAAGGAATTTTCTACCTACTACTCCCTACTAACTACTCACTCATTCATGTACATCAACAAAGCATTCATCTTCGGTAACCTGACTCGAGATCCTGAATCTCGCGCACTTCCGAACGGTACTCCCGTATGCTCATTCTCTGTTGCAACCAACCGTGTCTACAAAGACAAGGCAGGTGCAAAGCAGGAATCCGTTGATTTTCACAACGTCGTCGTATTTGCGCGACAGGCAGAGATTGTGACGCAGTACCTCCGCAAAGGCTCGAGCGTCTTCGTAGAAGGGCGAATTCAAACACGTAGCTGGGATGACAAAGAGGGAAAGAAGCAGTACCGCACAGAAATTATTGCTGACA
>JAYSZV010000061.1:0-2183 GCA_043737875.1 Candidatus Lloydbacteria bacterium | reverse complement strand
CCTTATCAGTCCAAACCTGCGTATCTCATTTAAAATAATAAGTAAAAGAATAGAATCCTGAGTAAACAATATGTATAGTTATAGTGGTGGCTTGGCGTCGTGGATCCACCCGGTCCCATTCCGAACCCGGAAGTTAAATGCGATTGCGCCGATGATACTCGACACAAATTGGGGAAAGTAGGTAGCTGCCACGATAACTGAATATATTATTTTTCTTCCAAATTTTGCACTCCTCATTCTAAATGCGACTATAAATTCCGTCGACTCTTGGAGTACTGGAATTTAGTAGTGCCCTTGTGATATATCAAAATTTTAAAGAAAATTGTGAAATTGTTTGTTTAATTTCCTTTGTTGGACTGTAGCTCAGTCTGGTAGAGCGCATGCCTCGTACGCATGAGGTCGCTGATTCAAATTCAGCCAGTCCAACAAAGGAAATTCCGTTATAGAGCCAAAGCCCCGCAATGCGGAGCTTTTTTTGTTTCAATTTTTATATTGTACGCACATGGTGCGAAAAAATGCCACGAATATCTTGCTGATACATTACCGTGTCGAATAATTCTTCGATGTGAGTGAGCTCTTGCCAGTACCGATACTCACGGGTGCACAGGAAGATTCTACGGGTGCGTAATTGCGGTCTCCCGCGTAGCGTGCACGAAATGAATAGAGCCCTGAATTGAGCGGGCCCTCATTTGTTGAGAAGGCAACACCTTGTACGTTGAGCGCCACATCTACTCCTGCAGATGCATCCCATGTAGTACAAAGTCCGTCTTTGTAAAAAACAAAGTCTAGGGTTCCTGTGGGTACGACATCTCCTCCTCTGAGTACGGCTTTTGCATGAAGTACGCTCCCTTGCAGTGCAGACGTTGCGGTACGGGGTACGGACGCATTATCTTCGATATTCAATAGTAGTAGGGGCGTAAGCTTGAGTATGGAAACCGAAGCGCAATGGCCGTCTGCTTCCGCGTAGACACCTTCCTCTCCGTTGTAGTGGGCACGAATAGAAAATCCGTTAGTGGACACCGTGCGTTCGGGTAACTTGGCGACCCCGTCTACGATTGGTACGTTACTGATAGTTTCGGTGGGAGATCCGCCACATCGTTCATTATCATAAACGCGAAAAGTGATTGACCCCAATGGATTTCCTAGAGAAGCACCTATTCCGGAAGTGGTGAGCACGCGCGCGCCCACCGATGCACTTGATATATCTTTCTGCGTACTATCCTGTATGACTGTCGTGATGCTCGGGGTGTGCACCACAGGAATTATGCGTGAGGTGGTCACTGTTGGGCCAAGTGTGTCCGCACCACCGTTCACGTCAGTAATCCCATCGCGATAGTCTGCGCGTGCACCCACCATCGAAAGCTTTCCAAGAGGGGACTCGTCTTTGTGATTCACTAAATATGGAACCATTCGTGACTGAAGACTCGTAACCCCCGTACTCCCCATGAGCGGTATGCCATCTTTTGGGGTCACGTCGTGTGTCACCCCATCGGGCGTCGTAATGGTAAATACACCGCCCTGAAACTTGCAGTCAGGAATATTACTCCTTTCCCACAGGGTGGCTTGATAATAAATTAGTTCACCTTCAGTAATCATACGAGCACCAACATTTGTGATGGAATTGTCCCGAAAAGCAACAAGTGAAATATTTTCTCCACCATGACGACAATTGGCACTACTTGAGGTGGATCCCGCTATGCCTGGCGTATCCAATGGTTTGGGTACTAAGACCGTGGCGGTCATGGCAAGTGCGAACGCTACCCCCAAGCCGGCCCGAATGATATTGATAGTAAACATACAACGGTGATAAAAACTTTCAGAAAATAATTAATAAAATACTCATACATGCTCGTATTACTCCTTGCCAGTGAATTCTGGATGTTGGACTTATAACAAAAAGCCAAAGCGACATCATGCTACTTTCATGAAGTGATAATGATGCGCAAACCAAAAAACTAGAGTGAAAGATGCGAAACAGTGACCATTGCGTAAAAGCGCCACTCTTAGGAGCGCAACAGTAGTCCTATGCAGATAATCCTGCCGTTAATGGGGCTATGATATTACAGACATGTCAAATAGCACATTTGGTAAATTCTCTACCTAAATGCAACCGCCAGATCTTTTGATAATGTTGGGATTTTCTTAATAATACCCCGCGCCAGCGCAACCTCATACGCACTCCT
>JAYSZV010000060.1:0-11713 GCA_043737875.1 Candidatus Lloydbacteria bacterium | reverse complement strand
TACTTAAGGCGTTGTTTATTGTTCTCGCGCTGTTTGGGTTTTTTGTTTGGGAGCGCCGCTACCAGCGTATCTCGGACTTACGAAAAACACTGGAAATTATTCGTGTTGAGCTTGGGAGAGACGCTTACGACATCTCGGTGCATACCGAAGGAGGCGCCACTACGCTTGAACTGAAGAATGACATATCGCGCATCACCCATCGTGAAGATGGTGAGAGTGAGTTACTCGAGTGCAATCTTTTTCTCACCCGCACGGAAGCGCGTGGTGCAAATAGGACCATTCTCACCCGTGACAAAAAAAACATTACTCAAATATCCTACGTAAGGAGAAACGAGTTGCTCGGACGCGTATTCTATCGTCATGGTGGGATAACCCGTCATGCAACAGTACACCTCCTCATGAATGAAATTATTCGAGAAATAAAAAAACGTCCTCGTGGGCCTCACTCCCGCCTAGATACCATCAATTGATGGTATTTTTTATACTTCATTCTTCATTACCACTTCTTACTTGACGCATGCCTCAGCTCAAGTAATCTACGAAGAGACCCTTCCAAGGAAATCTGCATGAACAAGCTCCCATCCCTTTCGGAGATGCGCGCGCTCGTATCGCCATATGCAACCCCGTCAAATATTCGTGGACTCTGGGAAACTGGCGTCACACTCGTCCTGTTCTTTTCATTTGTTTTGTTGAGTGGAATTGCCTCACATTACTTTTTGCCACTTGCCTTCTTGCTTGCCGTACCAACGGGATTTCTCTTGGTGCGGGTATTTATCCTCCAGCATGACTGCGGGCATCGCGCGCTCTTTCAAAGTGCGTGGCTCAATCGCTGGGTGGGTCGCTTGTGCGCACTCTTAGTCTTCACTCCATTTGATTCTTGGAAACAAGATCACCATGGACATCATCGCGACACGGGACGACTCGATATCAAGCGTGGAGATGGGGTGCTATGGTTATACACGGTTGCGGAATTCGCAACACTGTCGACATTCCGAAAAATACTCTACAGACTGTATCACTTCCCTCCCATGCTTTTTTGCATTGGGCCCATGCTCTACTTCGTGTTCTACTATCGATGCTGGTGGTTTGAAAAAAAGTGGAGTAGCCAAAAAAGCATGCTTGCAACAAATTTTGCATTGCTCGTACTCTGTGGACTGCTTTCATTCGTTGTTGACTGGAAAACTATTGCGATTGCATACATGCCCGCTATTGCCATAGCATCAATGATTGGCGTATGGCTTTTCTATGTACAGCACTCGTTTGAACATGCCTATTTTGCTCGGGGTGGGGAGCACGATAAGCGCGAGGCCATCGTCAAAGGAAGTTCGTTTTACAAACTTCCCTGGCTACTCAATTGGCTCACGGGAAGTATCGGGTATCATGCGCTCCACCACCTCAATCCGAGCATTCCTTCATATCGATTACGAAAATGCTGGGAGGCCACCCTACACCTTTGGAGTGAGACCCCAACCTTCACGATTCGCGAAAGTCTTTCGTTGACAGGACTGGTCCTCTGGGATGAGGAAAAACGAAAATTAGTTCGGTTTTAACAATACGCATGGCGCTCGCCATGCGTATTTTTATGCATATTTTTATACTTTCTCGAATGCGCTACAATATGACGTACGCATGTCACTATCATCGACGCAACGCAAATTTATTGCCCTCATTGCTTTCATCCTACTTTCCGCGGGTACGCTGTTTTTTGCACTACGCACACTCGAGCATTCCCCAGTACCAACAGCAATGCGTGCGACGATTCACTGTGTGGATACGCTCGCGCAAGATTTCACCTGCCACAAAAGACATTTTCAAGAGATAGCGCAGGGACTCGGCTTACGTCTTGCACTAGAGGACCTGAAGACGATGTACGCAAACAATCCTTTCGTATACTCGCAGTGCCACCAACTCAGCCATGCGATTGGAAACGTGGGGGCTCGCACAGCGCCCGACATAGCAGATGCGTTTGCCGTAGGAGACCCCATTTGTTGGTCGGGATACTATCATGGGGTCGTCGAAGAATACATCACCATGCGCGGGAGAGATATATTCGCAAAAGAAGCGGACACATTTTGTGCAAAAATACCGGGCAAAGCAGAGTATGGTTTTGATTACTACAATTGCGTACACGGGCTTGGACACGGAGTCATGGCCATAACGCACAATCAATTATTTGACTCCCTCGCGCTGTGCGACAATCTCAGCGTCGATTGGGACAGACGCTCATGTTACGGTGGGGTATTCATGGAAAATGTCATGGCCGCGGAGCGTAGTCACTATGCGCCATTCCTTAAACCCGATGATCTCCTCTACCCTTGCAATGCGGTGGGCATGACATACAAGGAGGAGTGTTACAAAATGCAGACCTCGTACGCACTTTCAAAAAATGGACGAGATTTTGGAAAATTATTTGCGATGTGTGCTCGGGTGGAGGAAGGATTTGCGCGCACATGTGCACAGTCTATTGGTCGCGACGCGTCAGGACAAAGCGTCAGCAATCTCACGCAGACGATGGCAAGCTGTAATCTGGGAGAAAATGATATGCAAAAAACAGACTGCTACATTGGGGCTGTCAAAGATTTTGTATCGTACTTTCACTCCGACAAACAGGCCCGTGCATTATGCCTTGCAATTGACTCTCGATTTCAAAGTGAATGCGAAAATGCCCTCTTGTCTCAGTGGAGCACAATAAAGTAGTTGGGTAATCCCGATATTCTATACATTAGCGAATGCGGGTTACAGCACGTCACGAGGGAGAAGCCATATATAGAGTGCGAGGAGAAATGATACAGCTGACATGGCGAAGAATATCGGTTGGAACCCAAATGATTCGATGACGAGACCTCCTACGAGTGCAGCCACTCCAGTTGCAATAGAGGATACTCCTTCCAGCCCTCCCCACTCTCCGATTGAACCCTCGCGCGAAGTATGCGCCCCGTAGATGGCGGCGAATGCGGGGACACCGATTGCCGCCGCGATTCCCCATAGTACCTGCGTCATTATGAGCTGGGACATGCTTTCCATAAATGCGTAGCTGATGAATACCACCGAGCGAATGAGGTAGCCGAGTGCGAGGAGGAGTTCTTGCTCGCGAATACGCAGTTCCCATTTAATGAAAAAGAGCATGAGGACTCCTGAGATAATAGTGAAGACCGCCCAAGACATACCCGCAAATGCGATATCACCACCAATCTTTTGAACGAATATGGCGTAGAACGGTGCGAAAACGCCCACCACGAAGGTGAAAATCATATTGAGCGTAATCAAGATACGTAGGCTTCTGTTGAATCCTGAGCCGGGGAATATCGTATGGAACATACTTCGTAATGCATTCATGGGGTTAGTGTATCAATAAAACCCAGAAAGGGCTATATAGAGCCCTGACTGGGCTTGGGTTCATCTACTCTATATAAATAGAGTGGGCGTGGTACTTGCGGTGTAACCTTTTTGTATTAGCATCACATTGTATGAGTGACCACAAGACAAGATTAATACTGTGGCAATGGAGGAGAATAAACCAACCATGGAATCCCCAACATTAGGAGAACTGGTAGCAGGCGCCAAGAATGGCGACCGCCTCGCATTTCGAGGAATCTTTGCGACGAGTAATGATAGGGTATTTCGTTTTCTTTTGGGGCAGTTAGGCGACCGAGAGGACGCACTCGACGCCTTACAAGAAGTTTTTATCGATCTGTGGAAAGGCTTACCCCGTTTCACCTATCGCAGTGACGAAGAGTTTTGGGGATTCGTGTTTTTGATAGCTCGGAGAAAAGTATTTGCATTGCGTGCACGTGCGGACAAAAGAAACGTCCCTGTCGCAAATGACGTACTCGAGGCCCTGCATGGAACCGAATCTACTGAGACTACGCATAAAGACGACCATCACCCCCTTATCCTTGCAATGAAAAATCTCAGTGCGCTCTCGAGAGAGATCCTCAGCTTGCGCTACTGGTCGGAGCTTTCATTTAGGGAAATAGGAATCGCAATGAGTATGAGTGAGAACAACGCAAAAGTAAGACACCATCGCGCATTAAAAGAATTACAAACTTATCTACCCAAAGAATATGTCGAACAACAATTTACATAATATCGAAAAACACATGAACGAAGTAAAACCAAGTGGAATGACACCAAACGAAAAAACTCGCTCATGGAATGCCATTGAGGGAGGCCTCGTGCAACATGGTCAATTTTCCTATGCTGCACTTTGGAAGCGCGGACAAAGTAAGATTGTCGCAAGCATTGTCGGACTCCTCATTTTAGGAGGTGGGGCCGCTACTGCATACGCGCACAATGCGAAGCCTGGAGACGCGCTCTTCCCTATCGAAATCGCAAAAGAAAAAGCACAAATACTTTTTGCTGGTGACGAGAAGAAGAAAGAAGAACTACACATCAAGTTTGCTGAGAAGCGCCTTCGTGAGGTTCGTGAACTCGCGGCACTTATCCCCGCTGCAACAGCGAGCACCACAACAGTCATTGCAAGCACTACTCCCGCAACTACAACACCTGTACTTTCGAAAAATGACGCAAAGAAAATTGCACGAACGGAGCGCGCAATAACGATTGCCCTTGCTCAGCTTACAGAAACAAAGCTAAAGCTCATTGCAAATGGGCAAGCCGATGCAGCCATGCTCATTGACGACATTATTCAAGAATTGAAGGGCGTAGGAGACGGCAGTGTCACCATCACGCGCGTTGCATCGAATGGCAACGGTGGCAGAGTGTCCCTCCGTGCAACACTTACTGCCTCCTCATCTGCCTCAAGCACCGTGACCTCTTCGGTTCGCATTGAGGAAAAGAAGAATGGTTCAAAAATTGAAATAAAGAACAGTTTTATTAAAACGAAAGTAACCATAAACGGAGAAAACAAGCAGGATGACGATGACAAAGACGATCGTAAAGGCAAAGATCGTGATGATGACGAAGATGAAGACGAGGACGACGACAAGGATGACAATCGCGGACACGGGAATGGTGGAAAGAAAGTTTCTGTTTGTCACAAATCAGGAATTGCACCAATGACTCTCCGCATCTCTTCGAGTGCCGCACGTGCACACCTCGCACACGGCGACTCACTCGGAGTATGTACTGGTGTGAATGTACCTGATGCAACAGCGCCCGTACTCGCCAACATCTCCGCAGTCCCAACTCAGTCGAGTGTGGTCATTGCGTGGAGCACCAACGAAGCAGCGGATGCACGCGTGTGGATCTCAACATCCTCACCAACGCAGACGACTGGTGCCGTATCCGCATCACGCACGACACTCGGCACCGCACACTCACTTAGCGCCAGCGCGCTTACTCCGAGCACAACGTACTTCTACGTCGTCGTATCGACTGACGCGAGCGGTAATCGTGCCACGTCGTCACAGTTCAGTTTTGCTACTCCTGCAACTCCAGCGACGATCGACAATGTCGCACCGAGTATCACGGGAATTGAATCAAGCGTAGGAACGACCAATGCGACACTCTCTTGGTCAACGAACGAATCTGCGAAAACACGTCTATGGCTCTCGACATCCACAGCAATAGACACGTCTCTTGTTGCCACATTTGAGGAGTCTGCATTTGCAACAAACCACAGTGTCGTGCGCTCGTCACTTCTGCCCGGAACGACGTATCACTATGTCCTCTCAGCAGTTGACGCAGTCGGAAACCGAAGCACAAGCTCACAGCGCTCATTCACCACAAGTGCACCTGCGGACACCACTGCACCAGTAATCAGCAATGTAGGAAGCGTTACAACAGCAAGCACCGCGACGGTTACATGGAACACCAATGAGGCCTCGACTGGGACACTTTACTTTGGCACGGTGACTCCCGTCGATTTCGGGGGTAGCAAGCTCCAGCTCGGCACCCTTGCGACATCGCACAATGCGTTACTCTCGGGCCTCTCCGCTTCAACGACATATCACCTCATTATTGTTGCGAAGGATAGTGCGGGTAATACCGCAACGTCTTCTCCCTCAAGTTTCATTATCAACTAACAACACTCAGATTACATTTATTAAAAAACCGCACTTCTTTAAGTGCGGTTTTTTAATGCATACCCTCGACGTAGGTAATAGGCGTCGTGAGCGGGACCATGGTAAATCGCTTACTTCCGAGGAGTGCGCCTCGTGGCGTCTCTACCCGCACACGCCACTTCCCCGGAGTTATGTTCTCGCCAATGGAGTAACCACGATACCCCTCTGTACGTCCGCCAGAAATGGGAAATGTAATACGATGGTGAGTCACCCATTTCTTTGACCGCTCATCATAGCGTTGCCACACATGCACTATGGTGGTAGCAAACGTTGTCGGGGCAAACACTGCACTGAAGAAATACAGCGGTGACCCATCGACATGTATGCGTGGATATAGTCGAATGAATCGCTCACCAACCGTAGTTGGCTCTTCAAGGGTCTTGTACACACCATCATTGGTGCGAAACACATTATGATGTATATCGCCTACGCGAAGCGAGAGAGGGAGTGGAGGGATGAGCTGGAGAAAATACAGCATGTTGAGCACAATAATAATTCCCGTCACACTCTGGATGAATACTTGTTTGCCTCGCGCGATAATTTGCGGTGCGCACAGCGAGAGCATAAGTACATAGAGCGCCACCACTCCAACTGCAAGGAGTTGGGAAAACAGAAAAACTATTGTTCCCATTTTCCCTAAATAAACAGGGACTGCGAACGTCATTCCCATGACCAAAATAAAAAAAAGTATTGCCAGCTGGAACTCCAATCGCCGAAGATGATTACGTGCGACTTCATTGCCCACAAAAATTATTAGCAGAATGGCAAGGAATGGCGCACTATCGATGAGCGACGCACTACGAGAATAATAGACAAATATCGCACTCATTAAGGAGCCAAAGAAGAATTGTGTCACGAGCGCGAGAATGGGTTGAATGCGCGTGATATATTTTGCTATTCCTCGCTTAGACTCATGGAGTTGCGCTAGGAAAATAGCAAACATTGTTATGGCGAGGTAGACGCCGAGTACCGCATACGTTCCCCAGCTATCAATGCGTGGTAAAAAAATTGTATCACCAAGAAACCCAAGAAAGAAAGCGAGGGCGGAGAGGTGTCGCTCGTAGTGCTTCACCCACTCGATCGTGCGCCACAACACCCTTGTCTTTGAATGATCAATGGGGAATTCACTCATATGGCTTCACTATAACGTAGCTTTAATGAAAGTGCGCTATTGCCAAGACGAAATATATGGAATATGGATAGTCATTGAACAATTTCTTTCATCTGCTATTCTTAATAATAGGAGTCGATGTGAACTGGAGTAAGTCATGACCAAAGTAGACAAGGGATTTTTGACACTTTTTGCTGTTGGTGCGTGTGTTATCGTGGCACAGATGATCATCCGCAATCGGCAGAATCACCTAGAGCGCACATGCGCTCTACAAGAAAAATTACCCGAGAAACAGGCAGGCAACAATAAGCCAATAATGTATCTCGTGAAGTGATAGACATAAAGCAGGCATATCGCCTGCTTTTTCTATGCATTCATTTATCCTTAGGAATGGTAGGACAAGTGTTTGCGTCGCCATATCCATTCAATGATGTTGATGCTGACCCCGAGTGACACCATGAGCATAACTGCTTTTGCAATAAACAGAAGATTATTCTCCCATTCTGCACCCAAAAAATATCCCGTGAGACCATACATAAGTACATACACGAGCTCCCCAAAAAGGACCGTGGTGACAAATACTCGTCTAGGTACATTCATTACACCAGAAAGAACATTCGTTACTGGTCCGACTTCTGCGATGAATCGTGAAAAAAAAATTATTGTGCGCGGAAAGGACAGTATGTACATTTTGAGCTTGCGAAATAGCCGTGACCGCACAAAGTGTCTCAATCCTGGTTTATGAAAAAAATTTTCTCCCAAATAACAGGCAATGAAATATCCCAGCGTACTTCCCCCTACTTTTGCCACAAACGCAGTGAGGAGCACGGCAGTAATCTGAAAATATCCCTGTGAGGCAAGTGCCCCTGAAGCCACAAGGATGCCACTTGCGGGAAGCGGTAGAATAAGCACTGCTAAAAAACTAATAGCAAAAAGCGCGACGTACTTGTACACGAGTAAAAATGAAAGAAGGTAACCAAGTAATGAGAGCATTGCTTCATTCATATGCTAGGAAGTTCCCGGTGGTAGTATGCGCGCGCGAATAAGCTCCTGTACGGTATGAAGGAGTACCGGTGCAGGAATTGCCTGCATTTTTGCTAACTCCTCGATGGTAATATCAGGATAGGATATATCAGATATCAACAGTGCATTTTCAAGATAACGCGGTGGAAGTGCATACACCTTGTTCACAAATGCAAACGTCGCCCATGGTTTTAATTGCTCTACATCAGTGTTTGTGAGCGGATCAGTCGTGTGTGCAGGCCTCCAATTGCCTGGGCCAGGGAGATAGCCTCGCTGATAGAGCATCTCGTAATGGCTAAAAAAAATATGCGCGCTTGCCACAACCCAGAGCAGTGCAACTACGAGGGCCACATACAGTGGGATAAAATTTTGATTTTGTTTTACATGTTTCATGCTCCGCTCTGGTTACTTTGTAAGACTGCAGACGGTGACACACTGCGTCGCCCACACCCTAGGGATCACTCTTCTGAATTGACATGAGCGTATCACCCGAGAGTACAAAATATCTTGCGATCCCCATCGAGGGCCTTGCGGCTATGGACTCGCCAGAGTCGCGGTCACGGACGTGCACAACTATCTCTCCTCCGCGAATTTCAGCTTTATGATACTCGATGCGATCACCCAAAAATATGGCGTTCGTGCCCACGTACCCCTCACTGGTATTTCTCGCAACAGCAAGATAATACAATTGTTTATTTTCTTCTCCTGCTACGAGAAGTATGACCGCCTTATCGGTCATTCCATCACCGTTGAGATCGCCCACCGCGTCTGTTTTTATATATTGCGTCGTTATCGAAAATGATTTTCGAGATTCGCCAACTCCTGCAATCATCTTGGATGTGGCAACGCCATTTTGTAATGTAATGGGAATATCCTCTATTGTGTACGTGAGACTGCGCTCAATATCGGTACTGCCCATCACGCCTCCTCCCTCTTCGGCGACGTAAAAAGTACGCAAGCCAAAGAGCGCAAGCACGAGGGCGACCACCCACACTACGGGGAGAAATTTTTTCATAGTGATATTTTTATGCCAAAAAATAAAATAAGGCTGTTCGCGGGTTGACCCAACCATTTGTGTCCAGAGTGCAATTCAAAAAACACGAAATGCGCTCGCCCTTCTATGCCGTACTGGATATGTACTCATTACAAAAAATTTGTTATTGCGCTCCTATAATTCTCTGACAAATACTTGAAACAGGGTATTCTGCGGAAGAAAAAAGGCTCAATAAGAGAATAGCAATATGGCGATGATACTCACCTGTCAGTCATGCGGGGACCAAATTGGAACCCTTAAACCAGGCATGGCAGCACGAGAATATTACAAATATATTGATCTCGAGAGGGCCGTCATATGCCCTGGGCGCGGGAAACACCCTCTACCCAAACGTAACGATGAAGCGTTTTGGCTTGATTCGCGAAGTTACACATTCCTATCTCGAAACCGACACGTACTCATCGTGGGCAGAGTACGCAGGCCCTAAAAGTAAATTGCTCCTATGGTTTGCAATTCTCTTCAATGGCAGAGAATGGAGTGGTGTTGTGGTGAATGGAGAGTGGGCCTAGTGGAGCTTCGACATGGGATTTTATGGAAAAGGCATGGACGAGTTTAAGAAAATGCAGACACCACATGCAAATACACCGAGCAGTTAATATCGCGCATCACACAATGTCACCTACGGGTGACATTTTTCATACACGTGAAACTTAGCATGCGAATAATCCAAGTGACTCAATGCAAATATCCGCCTCATTAAGAGTTAATGTCAAAATGATATCTTTCGTTATTACCATTAACAATCCTGATATCAGGAGAATGAGATGGTCGGTCTCTAGAGAGACGGAAGAAAAAAAGTCAAAAAAGTCACTAGGCAGTAAGGAATAATTTTCTAAAGCACACTCGCATTAAATTAACAGTAAATATTCATTCGCATGATAAAAAAACATCCTATTGTTGCGGCACTCATCATTGCCTCACTCGGCATAAGTGCAACAAGCATCGGGTTTGCATCGAGTCATCGTGAAGCTCCGCTTATCGCGGGAGATCCACGCGCAGACGCAACTGACCTCTATGCATTCCGAAGTCCAGACGCACTGGACACCGTCACCGTCATTGCAAACTATCTTCCATTCCAAGAACCGGGAGGGGGGCCGAACTTTTATTCGTTTGATGATAATGTCCGCTATGACATAAACATCGACAATAATGGGGACGCTGATGCAGATATTATTTATCGATTCCGCTTTGAAACGGAAGTACGAAACGGAAAAACATTCCTCTATAACACGGGTCCCATTAATTCTATTTGGGATGATAACTTTAACTCACGACAAACCTATACCCTCTCAAGGATAGTGGGACAGGAAGAGACAGTACTTGCTGAGGATGTCCCCGTTCCCCCTTCAAACATTGGCCCCAAATCGACACCGAATTACGCAGGACTCCAAGCTGAGGCGGTGACCGAATTGCCTGATGGAGGAATGGTATTTGCAGGACAAAGCGACGATCCATTCTTTGCTGATCTTGGTGGACTTTTTGACCTCCTTACGATTCGCACACTCCCTGGAAACGCAGGTGGCGGTGTGGACGGATTAGGTGGCTACAATGTCCAGTCGCTCGCACTACAAATCCCTATTACCGACATTACGAAAGACGGGATGATGCCGGAGATGGCGACGAGTGAAAATGCCGTTGTGGGTATTTGGACGTCGTCGTATCGTCAGTCCATGCCTGTCCTCAAGAAAAAAGGTAAGCAAGAAGAGAGCAAGGGAGAGTGGATTCAGGTTTCTCGTCTTGGAGCACCGCTTGTCAACGAGGTGGTAATCCCACTCGATGACAAAGACGTCTGGAACGAGTCATACCCAAATGACGACGCGCAATTCGCTGAGTACGTTGCAAATCCAGAACTCGCAACACTCTTCAAGGCACTCTATGGAATCCAAGTTCCCCCACAAGGAGACTTTGGCTCTGAATCACAGCGTGACGACCTTATTGCTATCTTTCTTACCGGCATTCCGGGGCTCACAAAGCCCGCAAACGTTGTGCCGTCAGAGCAACTGCGCTTGAACGTCGCGATTGCTTCCACGGGAACACCAAGCACAATGGGCGTACTTGCAGGTGACAGCCAAGGATTTCCCAATGGGCGACGTCTTACTGACGATGTCGTAGACATCTCCATGCGTGCAGTGGCCGGGGCAGCATACTCACTATTCCATCCAGAATTTGTTCCGGATGCAACAGGAGTACAGCTCGGAGATGGTGTAGATGCAAATGATGCATCGTTCCGCCATTCATTCCCATATCTTGCTCTTCCATGGAGCGGATTTGAGAGCATGCCTCACATGAACTCAAGTATGAATTAAGGAATTTTACGCGTACGCACCGAACAAGAATTTCTTGTTCGGTGCGTATCTATACTAAGAAGATTACAAAAAAAATTTTATGAAAACGTTTCAGCTCGAGCGTACCACTATTATCTATGTGGCAATTGCCACGCTACTCTTTGCAGCGAGCTTAGGTTCTGTTGTGTGGAGGGGCGTTGCTGCAACCACAGCA
>JAYSZV010000059.1:0-5380 GCA_043737875.1 Candidatus Lloydbacteria bacterium | reverse complement strand
AAATATTTTTATAATTCCTTCCACATTTTCGATAGCTCTCATGATTTCCACAACATTTTTCCCCGGAATGAGTAACGAGAGTTGTTCAGGAGTTTTTTTGAGAGGAATACGCTTTTCTGCGAGTCGCGATGAATCCGTTGCCACCATCACGAGTGACTGCTCTTCGGTGTAACAATAAATACTCGCGAATTCAGGTTTGATGTCAGTCGTAGCGACCGCGTACTGCGTCGCGCGAAATGCCCCTAGGAGCGTTCGAGCATCGATTTCGAGCTCTACACCCTTTGTGACGAAAGGAAGCGTTGGGAAGTCCTCGTAGCCGAATCCTTTGATAAGTGTGGAGTACGACGCGCCCGAAATTGTGAGATGTTCGCCGACTTGCTCAATCGTGACATTTTTTTCATTAGGAAGATTAGAAAGAAAGTTACCAAGTGTGTCTGCTGGGATTGCAATAACTCCTTCTTTTTCGACCCGAGCGGGTATTTCAATTTCAATACCGAGATCAAGATTCGTCGCACGAATTTTTAAAACTTTTTCCCCCGCAATAAAAAGTACATAACGCAGTACAGGGAGAGAAAGTTGCTTACCAGTGAATCGCTCTGCGGTCAGCAGTGCATCTTTGAGATTTAGTTTTACACACTCTACTTTCATATATCTATATATAATACTAATTATACTAATTACGCCTGTGGATATGGGGATGAGCGCCGAGGTATGTATGTTCTTGAGCGCCAAAACCCAATTTTTTTATTTGATGAACTGTGGGTATCTCACTCGTTATCCCCACCTCGTCATGCTTGTCCTTTTTCTATACACAGTTCGACCCCACGATAACCCCGACGTTCTCCACACCCATTCACTTGTTCTTCTACACATTTCCACAGACTTATCCTCATTTCACGAAAAATATTTCTTTAAAATAGTGCGCGTATCTGCTCGATCTCCTGCATGAGTAGTGCATCTGTTTTAATATCCACTTTTATTTTTTCACATGAATGGATAACTGTCGTGTGATCTCTTCCCCCGAGTTTTTGACCGATTAAAGGATAAGAGATGTTAAAATCTTGGCGCAAAATATACATCAAGACCTGTCGAGGCTTTACTACCTCTTTACGACGAGTCTTCTCAAAGATAAATCGCTCATCGATGTTATAAAACGTGGTGACCGTCTTTACTATATCTTTAATTGAGACAGGTTTTGTCGGCTTCGCATTGTTTTTGATAAGCGTTTTTATCTCATTCAATGAAAGTGGCTTATTTTTGAGCTGTGACTGACACACCACAAGATTAAGGGTGCCCTCGAGTTCACGAATACTCGCTTGAATAGTTTCAGCGATGTACTGCACTATTTCATCAGGAATAATCACTTGTTGTTGATTCAGTTTTTCTCTCAAGATAGCAAGCCGAGACTCATATTCAGGCATGGTAATTTCGACAATCATTCCTGAACCAAAGCGAGATTTGAGACGATCCTCCAAACCGTTTATATAGTTCGGATGCTTATCAGATGAAAAAATAATCTGCTTATTGTTTTCATACAATGCGTTATAGAGATGAAACAACTCTTCTTGAGTTTTTTCTTTTCCTACCAAGAATTGAATATCATCCATGATGAGTACATCATTTCTGCGGTACTTTTCTTTAAATTCCCCAACACGATTATTTTGTAGTGAGTTTACGTAATCAGTAGAAAATTTTTCTGAACTCACATACTGCACTTTTTTTCCAGGATTATTTCTCTTTATTCCATTCCCGATTGATTGAGTGAGATGTGTCTTTCCAAAACCCGTCGACCCATAAATAAAAAGTGGGTTGTACATGATTCCGGGTTTCTTGAGCACCGCTTGAGCTGCCGCATATGCCAACTCATTGAATGGGCCTATAACAAACGAGTCGAAAATATAGCGAGGATTTAATCCGTCTTCTTTTCCAATATAGGTATCTTGGAGTGGGAGCTCTCCAGCAAATGGTGAGAATACCTCTTTTTTTACCGCTTGCTCATGTTTTTCTGTCCCGTCATCTTTGGAAATAACATATTCAACATTTTTGACGTCTGGAGATGCGTTCCGCAGTATGCGAATGATTGTGGAGTGATATTTATTTGATAGCCAGTCTCTGACAAATTCATTTTGTACGCCGAGGTACACCGTGCCCGTGTCTTGTTTTGTTATTCGGGTGTTCTTAAACCAGGTACTGAAATTTGCTTTCGAAACCTCGAGTTCGATGTCGACTAATGCTTTGCTCCACAATTCTTTATTATCCATAAAAGATCCTCGTCCCGTTAGGGTTTAATACTGCATAAATAACACACCACATCCCACCCTCCAATGATATTGAATCTATTTCTTGCTCAACAATTTTTCGTACAGCCGTGTGCGAATTCAATAGCTGAGAAACATTATAGCGAACAAGCCTGAGAGCAGGAAAAACACCAACATGTTCACAACTTGTGTATAAACTGTGGACAAACATTACAACACAAATCCTCTGCCGACAACCTTGAAGAAATGCAAAATTTACTTTATACTCCTCTCCATGTCAGTTACATATCAGCCAAAGAAAAAGAAGCGAAAGTCGACACACGGCTTTCTTGCGCGTACCGCGACTGCAAACGGCAAGAGTGTACTCAAGCGCAGAATGCAAAAAGGGCGCAAACGCCTAGCTGTGTAAGGTTTTTTCACCTACTGGTGATTAGAGCTATGCTCTCCAAACGGCACAAACTCACGCATTCGACCTTCCCCCCATACACCAAGCCAAAAAAGACCTGGAATGGTCAATTTTTGCGTATCCAGTATTTTTCGTCGAATAGTAATGAATTACCGCGCTTTGCTGTTGTTATATCAAAGAAGATTGAGCCATCTGCCGTCGGGCGCAACCGGATAAAGCGTGCAATTTTCAATTGCATACAAATAGAGCACAGAGAGCTCACTACCCGCACAGGATTTTCGTTTCTCCTATTTCCACAGAAAAAAGAAGGAGTGGTATCTATTCCTGCCATTCAGAAAGATATTGCTGATTTTGCGTATACACTTATCTAGCTATGTTGAAATATCTCACACTCCTCCTCATTCGTGTATACCAAAAAACACTATCATTTGACCACGGCCCGCTCGGCACACTGTTTCCGCGCACCCGCATGTGCACAATGTACCCTTCATGTTCAGCGTATACATACGGCGCCATAGAGAAATACGGAGTATTTAATGGCGTGAAAAAAGGATTTTTTCGAATATTACGTTGCCACCCTTTTCAAAAGAGTCTTATTGACTATCCATAGTTTCAAATAAGTTCTCTATATATAGAGATTTTTGCAAAATTGCCCGCCACGCGCTACGATGGGGGGATGATTTTATCTTTATGGAACTCAGCCATCTATTATCCTCTCTACAATGGCCTTATTTGGCTCGTAGACGTTCTCCCTGGGCATAGTGTAGGTCTTGCAATCATCGCGCTCACAATACTCGTAAAATTGGTTATTTATCCACTAACCATGAAGTCCATCATCGCACAGCGTGCGATGAAGGAGCTTGAACCAGAACTCAAGAAAATTCGCGATAAATATAGTGACAACAAACAGAAACAAGCAGAGCAAACAATGGCGCTCTATAAGGAACGAGGGGTAACGCCCTTTTCGGGTTGTTTACCAATGCTTGTCCAAATCCCGATTATTATTGGACTCTACTTTGTATTCTTTTCGGGTATTAAAGAAATCGACCCAAGCATACTCTATAGTTTTGTAAAAGTTCCTCTTTCTTTGGATATGCAGTTTCTTATGTTTGACCTCGCGGGAAAAAGTATTATCCTCGCCTTGTTCGCAGGAATTTCTCAGTATTTTCAAACAAGTATCTCACTGGGAAAACCCCTGCCTCCAAAAACTGCAACCACTACAGAAAAACCTTCTTTTCAAGAAGATTTTGCCCGGAGTATGCAAATACAAATGCGCTATGTACTCCCAATAATGGTGGGATTCATTGCGTTTACCACATCGGCGGCGGTTGCACTTTATTGGGTAACAAGTAATATACTCAGTATTGGACAGGAGCTTTTGGTCAAACGAAGCGCCACAAAAGTATAATAGAAAGCACATCTATGAACCCGAACGAATTTATCATCGAGACAATCAAAACCCTTCTCGGACACCTTGGTGTCACGTTTACCGACGTGGTGAGTGTGGCGGATGAAAAGTCGGGGACACTCCGCTTCGCTATTACTACTCCGGAATCAACAATACTCATCGGAGAATCAGGAGACCGACTTTTGGCGCTCAACCATTTGGTAAAGCGCATCGTGGAGAAGAAATTTCCACTTGAGCGTCACCAGTTCATGGTTGACGTAAACGATTATCAAAAGAAGCATATTGAAGAAATATGCACCAAGGCGAACATCCTCGCCGAACGCGCACGATTCTTCAAGAGTTCTGTAGACATGGACCCAATGAGCTCATACGAGCGCATGATCATCCATTCAGCGTTTACTGATACTGCGGATATTGCTACGGAGTCCGTCGGTGTGGGCAAAGACCGCCACATCGTCCTGCGCTACACGGAATCAAAAACTCCAAAGTTGTAGAATCAAAAAACACACCATGTGGTGTGTTTTTTGATTCTTATTATTTTTGTATTAACACGGCGGATTTCTTCCTGGGTTGAGTGTTTTCCCCGCTGCGTTTTTGTCTGTACAGAACCAGTACGGTTGCCCTACCGCACAAGTGTGCCAGTGATCCCCTTCATCAGTCCACCAAAAACCATTGACGAGATAACGACACTTGGTTGCCCCCATGAACGATGTTGCAGATTGCGTAGAGTTTGAGCGCACGGCCGCGTCAACTGCGGGAGATTTACGAAGATCAAATATAGGACTATTAGGACGATGAGTTTTGTGTCCAGCCTCAGTTCCTCCCGTAATGACTACGTCACACCCACAAAGCCCTTGAACATAACGAATGACGTCAATCACGGAACCAGGTAATCCCGCCACGCTCGTGCATGAAGTATTTCCCCCAACGCAAGCATTCTTATTGATACCAATAGGGCGTGCACCGATACAAGAATTGTTTCCACATATTTCCTGGCGCACTGCTGATTCTGCACCACCTCCGACGGCAGTTGCAGTAACTGGAGGAGCGGGTGGAGGAGGGGTTCCTGGTGGAGACCCCGGCGGTGGACCTACTCTAGGCGGACGAATGGTACCTGGGGGAGGCGGAACAATTTGGAAGCATTGTACTGTGCCACCCCCCGCAGGTGTTGGCATGATAACAACGCCGTTGTTGGTATCCTGTGCAACAACCTCAAGACAAACCTCTGGAGAGGGATAGGATGGTGAGTTTTTTATTGCGCCACTGGATGCAAAGTAGCGAAAGTACCACCCCGGTTCAGTGGGGGCG
>JAYSZV010000058.1:0-2225 GCA_043737875.1 Candidatus Lloydbacteria bacterium | reverse complement strand
CGTCACTCCAACTACCCACCAACACAAAACCGAAGAACGTCTCGGCACTCTACCCCGACGAACGTATGCGCACATTTATGATGAATCTTTCACGCGATGGCTATCGCGATATTCGCCCATACTACCTCAGCGCTCTTTGTAGGGATTGGAGTACGCATCATACGGACGACGAGCAACTCCTTTCTGTATCGCTCGTATTTATGCACGAAGCAACTCTCCCTGATTATCAGGAATCTGAAATTGCCTCTGAGATATTGGGGTCTCTTTCCTGCGACAGTAAGCTGTAGTACAGCCGTCTTAATGTCTGGGCACGGCGAGTGTGTTTTTTAGCCACATCACGAGCGCACGCGTTTCTTCGTCGGAAATTGCATGGGCGATAGGATATTCGGCATACTCGAGGTCTACACCTTGTTCCTCCAAATATTCACGGGCATCCCGCGCGTGCCTGATCGAGAGCACGGTGTCGTCAGTGCCATGGGCGAGAAATACATGCAAATCTTTGAGTGCTGATTTATCACCAACTTGTGATTTTATTTCAGGCAATATTCTTCCTGAGAGCATCGCGATACCCTTCACAAGTGACGGGAACGTCAGTGCAACGCTACCGCTCATAATCGCGCCTTGACTAAAGCCCGCCAGAAATATTTGTGTGCGGTCTACCATGAATGTTTCTGCAACTTCGTCCACAAATTTTTTCAGCTGGAGGCGACTTTGCTCCGCCTCCTTGCTGTCACCAACTGGCTTCCCCGTAGAAAAATCGAGACTAAACCACGCATACTGACTTTCTGAAAGCACATACGGGGCACGCGCCGATATAACAAGTAGCGATGGAGGAAGTGTGGTGGAAAGTCCAAACAAATCGGACTCGTTACTCCCGTAACCATGGAGCAAGATGAGCACGGGTGGTTCTTTGGTGTCCACGGCGGGTCTACGCAAGACATACTCAAGTGACAAGTGGGGATGTTCCATAAAATTAAAATTTTTATTCATCAAGGAGATTAGAGATAAGTATCTCACAAATGTCATGAAGCAGTAGTGACGATTGTTGCCACTTTGCATCAGTCTCGCACCATACATGTTGCTTGGAAATATTTGCAACATTTGCATTCATGCATTCTTCACTCACTTATTGCTAGTCTTTGACCATTAACAAATTAATGAAACCAGATAAATCCAACAGACAAATGTCCATTTTCGCCTTGTAGCAAAAAGAGATTCAAAGTTTGGAGTTTTGGGGCCACACTATGAGAAGTGAGTAGCTGTAGAGAGTCCCACGGTAATTTACTATTCGTTAAGTCTTATATTTTTTATGGCGACCATAATCAACAACCCAGGAAGTAGGGGGTCAGATTCAGATGCTGATTCAACAATCAGCATCATCATCGGTTTTATTCTTCTTCTTGTCGTAGTAGGTTTGTTCTTTGTGTATGCATTACCTGCACTTCGTAATAACGCAAATGACACTGCAGCTCCACAAAACAGTAGTCTCGATGTAAACCTGAAGCTGCCCGCAGGTGATAGCGACGCACCCGTAGCTCCTGCCACGCCTGCTCCTGCAAATTAACAGCGACATCGCGTAACGACATTATAACGACATGGATTCATTCAACTCTCCGACGACCAAACCATTGTATCGTGGCACGCAAATTGCGTGGTACCTCTTAGGACTCATCGAGATCATCCTCGCATTTCGCTTTGCGTTGAAACTGCTGGAGGCGAATGCGAATGCGGGTTTTACAAAATTCATCTATGGCGTAAGTTACATTTTTGCCGCCCCCTTTCTCCGCGTCTTTAACATCACGGAGGTATCGGGCAATATCTTTGAATGGACAACTCTACTTGCAATGTTTGTGTATTGGGTTTTGTTCCTCGGTATCATTAAGTTAATACTTATGGGGAAGACCGTATCGACACCTGAAGCGGCAATTAAATTAGATAATCAAGAAAATAATTAACACATATATGGGAATCATACTTTGGATTATATTTGGTGCACTCGTAGGATGGATAGCATCACTCATTATGAAGACGGATGCAGAGCAAGGGCCGATACTCAATATCGTTGTGGGTATCGTAGGTGCGGTCATAGGTGGATTCATCATGAGCATGTTGGGTCAAGGTGATGTGCAGGAAGGATTCAATATTTATAGTTTCCTCGTAGCATTGCTTGGTGCCTGTGTGCTTATCGTAATCGTGAGGGCACTCCGCAGATAAAACAGATTAAA
>JAYSZV010000057.1:0-2227 GCA_043737875.1 Candidatus Lloydbacteria bacterium | reverse complement strand
CAGCAGTTATGCCGTTTGCTTTATTTCTAATAACCTCACTTCTCCTTACGCCCGCAATGTTGTTTCTGACAAGATCATTCAGACATGCTTTTCTGTCTAGACCATACCGCGTGTGGGCATGGATTCTTAGTTTCATAATGTTTACCTTTGTTCCATTTACTGTATATTTTTTTGTTTTGCATACATTCGCACCAAATCGTATGCATTTTAGTTGGTCTAATGATGTCGTGCCACTTAATTTTTTTATACTACTCCCACTTCAAGTAATGGCTTACTTACTTGCAGTTGTAACTTTACTTTATCAACGCTACGCGTTAAGGAAGCATGGATTGCCCATCACTCTGCCCCAAATGCTGTGGGGATTCATGCTTATGTTCCTCGCCTCGATACTTGGCATGATTGCATTGATGATAAGTATTTTTTTTGATTCTTAGTAAGGCGCAAAATTTCTATATTAGTCAAATAAAAAACACACCGCATGGCGTGTCATGTGACCAATGTCATAGAGTGACGCCGTTTGAGGTGGTCTTCTATAGAAAGATAAATTGCATCTTTCAGATTTTTTGAGGACACGGAAGAAGGGTCGCTAAGCCTTTTGCAGGAGACGCATTTACCTCTGGGTATGTATGCCCAGTCATAATGACGAGGAATGCACCACTCGTATTGCGCACGTCAAAGTCGTATGTGTGACCTTCATGCATTGCGGTGACGTTGACGATACGCAGTGCCTCATCGCGACTGTAATCCGTCATATGGACTATTCCTCACATAACTAGCTTTTGTTAGTGTAATTCGACTGCAATGAGTATGCAAGAATTTGCAATATGTGTGTCTGAATATCAGCTAGCGCAGTATATAAACTGGAGTCACAAGACAGGCAAAGTTTGAGTTGTTAATATCGACATAAAAATATAGTGGTGTCCACCTTTGCGCCTGATATAGTTACTGATAATATTGAAAGTAATTTACTCAATATTTCCCAGTATTATGCGCAATACGCTCCTCGTCGCATCAATAATTCTCTCTTTCCTTTGCATGGGCAATACCGCCTCCGCCTCCACCCTCATTAGCTATCAAATTATTGAAAACGCCACCGTCTGGACACCCGCCGAAGGACCATATCTCATCGACGGCTGGCTTTCGGTTTCCGCATCGGGAACCCTCACTATCCTTCCTGGAACGATCGTGAAGTTCGGAGAGCTTGCGAAGCTTGTGGTTGCGGGTACCCTCAGTGCAGGAGGAGAAGGCGCACCCACGGTGTTCACCTCAAGCAAGGACGATACTGCAGGGGGAGATACCAATAACGATGGAGAAGCAACTGCTCCTGCTTCGGGCGACTGGGCATATATCCATTTCGACGCAGGGAGTGTTGGAAATTTCCACAATACACATATTGCGTATGGCGGACGAGTGTGGATGCCAGGATTTGCCAATTATGCCATGATTCAAAATGGAGGAGGCATAGTGACCGTCGCCAATGCCAATATTTCAAAAGGTACCATAGCTGGAGTGGGTGGGAGCGCAGGGACTACCACCGTCCGCGCCTCAACATTCGCAGAACTCCATAGTGCAATCGTTATTCCTCGTGGAGCACTCACTATCGGTGGCAACACCTTTCTGAACTCTGTATCATCCCGCGGAGTCTTCGTTTCGAACTATCCTGACGCGCTCCTCTTCACCAACGAAGGGGGCAATAGTGGGACTCGTCCCATCGTCTTGAGCTATGCACGACTGGCGAGCACGACGACGCTTGTCAGCGATACACAACCATACCTCATCGACGGCTGGCTTTCGGTTCAAGCCTCCACCAGCCTCACCATCCTTCCTGGTGCGCTTGTCAAATTTGATTCCGCCAGTTTTCTCACTGTCGACGGCACCCTCAATGCGGGGGGAGGCGAAGGAGCTCCTGTGGTATTCACCTCACTTCAAGACGACAGCGTCGGAGGGGATACAAACAACAATGGGACACGACTACCCCTACGGGAGGCAATTGGGGAGGGCTTATTGTGAATCAGGGCGGTACGATGACGCTCATCAATACAAATCTCCGCTATGGCGGTGCATCATATTTCTTCGCCAACGTTTTTCATGCATTCCCCCAATTAAAGAATGTGGGAGGAATACTCATGCTCGACAGAGTCCACTCAGCATCATCCTCGCTTGCTGCACTTAAGCTCGAAGGTGGCACTACGACGGTGCGCAACTCAACATTCACCCACAACGCAAT
>JAYSZV010000056.1:0-5426 GCA_043737875.1 Candidatus Lloydbacteria bacterium | reverse complement strand
CTCATAAGCCCTCTCGAACACTCTCGTCGTGAAAAAATCGAAATGGCATCCCAAATTGAAAGTTTTCTGCAATAAAGTTTGGCATGATATGAAAAAACCACCCGCTCGGGTGGTTTTGGTTATAAAACTGCATCTGTGTGCTAGTATTTATCGATGAAAAAGGTGGTCAGAAAATCAGTAAAAAAGCTAATTAAGGACGTCTATTCGGGTGACGAGGTGAAACGATACCTCGGTTCTCTTTCTGAAGTTTTTCAGCACAAAGTTTCTGTTATTGGTGAGCAATTTGGAGGATTAAATAAAAAAATTGATGACATTAATGTGAAACTTGATGAGCATGGACGTATCCTCAACAGCCATACACAAATGATTGGAAAGCTTGCGACGGATATGACTGAGGTGAAAAAGGACATGCAAGAGATCAAAACTGACCTTAAGCAAAAAGTTGATCGCCATGAATTCGCTCGCTCGGGTGATTTTGATACAATACTGTAATGGAATCATTGAGCCAATCAGTCGCTCGCCTCGCACTTTTGTCGAGCCAGGAAGAGTGTCTCCGGATGACATACACATTGCTTTCACGAAAATATCGAGGATATCGAATAAAAACGTACCTGCGTTTTTGGGAGCTAGGAGTGACAGATACCGAACAGCTCTGGGCTCGCAGTGGATTTTTGCATTGTACGCACATGAATCGCTTATTGCGCGTACTTCTCGTTGATAGTGGACACTTTACTGATGAAGAAATTATTACGAGGTGGACGCTTGTTTGGGGATTAAGTCCCCATCAGTATTCTGTAATAAGCATGCAGAGCGGTGACAAGGTTTTTGTTGATATATGGGGCAAGGCATACGGGGTCCCTTTTGGGAATTATGCCCACGGTTTCAATTCGACCGTCACTTGCGGTTTTTTTGAGATTGAGTAGTATACATTCCACTAGTTTAACTAGTGTTCAAGTCCTTACTTTATTAAACACATTTGCAGTACCTTTGACTTGAGGGAATAACGCAGATGTACAATCTATTTATATGCGAAGACCAGTCAAAAATCGTAATATCCGCACACCGGATGCGAAGTATCACTCAGTAGAAGTATCAACCCTCATCAACTATGTGATGTGGAGCGGAAAGAAGACTATTGCCGAGAAGGTCGTTTACGACGCACTCGACATCATCAAGACGAAGCTTAAGGTTGAGGATCCTATGGAGACGTACAAAGAGGCGCTCCGCAATGCAGGTCCTATCATGGAAATTCGCTCACGCCGTGTCGGTGGTGCAAACTACCAAGTACCTCGCGAAGTTCGCCCCGAGCGCCGTGTCTTCTTGGCACTCCGCTGGATTATCGATGCCGCTCGCTCAAAGAAGGGCGCAGGTATGGCAACAAAGCTTGCCGATGAAATCATCGCAGCTTCGAAGAACGAAGGAGAGGCAATCAAGAAACGTGAGAACGTGCACAAGATGGCAGAGGCGAATAAAGCATTCGCACACTTCGCCTGGTAGTTTTTGTGGTATTTTCGGCGCCCTTCCAATTTTTTATCGTTGAAAGGTTTGGAAGCAGTATTACTCATACAGCTTCTCAAACACTTGCAACGTAAAAAATGTGAACTGCATCCTAAAATCCTCACAAAAACCTGAATGTTTTTTAGCGAATCGCTTTGTCGACTATATAAAATCAGGCACACGCAGTACTCATATGTACAGCATGTGCCTGATTTTGTTTGTCTTCGCGCGCTTTACTAAAAATGAAAGTCAGTAAATAAAACAGCCTATCTTACGATTGGCTGTTTGAGATTCTGGGATTAGGAACAATTTGAAGGTGCGATTTCCGGCATACCCTCTTTTGCGAAGATACGTTTTGCAACTTCCTGTTCCTCATGACTTGGAGACGACACCATTTCGAATTTTTTCCATTCACCGCCATCGTTGTAGAAAACAAAGTTCACAATCGACCCCGCTGTGTTGTCTTTGTAGATGACCATATGTGGATCATGCTTCTTATCGCCGGACATGACGAGCGACACCGCAACAATAGTGAGGCGCTCACCCTCGCGCCTGCGGTGGACATTTGTCTCACGTGTCGCAGTTGCCGAGAACTTGCATGAGTAGTTTTTTGCAGGCCAGCCCTCGAATCCGACAGGAAGCTCGCTCGGCAGTTTGCCGCCGATGCCGCTTGACGCTATTGCGAGCGCAGAAGAAAAACCAATAGCAATTGCGAGGAACTTGAGGACGATATTCATATTACTGTCTCCGTTTGAGGTAGTAGTTTGTTAGTCTCCATTTTTACGCTAGCACACAAGTATTAAATGTCAACTCAAGGTGCTTCGAATGTAAATGTACCATGAAGATATGCGACGCATTCCTTGTGCCACCACAGTCCAGTTCTTTTGTATTGCATCTATGATAACCAAAATTCGCATATTGTTAGTTCCAGTAAGATGAACATGCTCACCACGGGTGAGCTTTTTTATTAAGCGACAAAAAACCCCGCGCTCTGCACGGGGGTGGAGTCGCAATTTGAGCATGAGGCTTTGCGAGGCGGAAAACTCATCAGCGCTGCGCTGATGCAGTACATAACTTTCGGTCTCTAGAGTTCACGACCAAACCACGGGCTTCCGCCCGCAGTGATTGAGTTGAGTGATAATTGTATGCATCGTAGTAGCTGACTTCAAGAATCTTTATAAAAAAAGATCCGCGGGGCGGATCTTTTGGGGTAGGCTGTGTGCCGATGTACTATTTTTTCACTCCCTTTTCAGCTTCTGCGTGACGGATGTTGCGACGGTCGTTTGTGTCGCGACAATTCGAGTCACTTACATTTGTGACAGTGGCCCACATTTCGGGGCATGTTGCACGCCGAACGGCATCAGCATCCGCGACGGACTTGGTGCGTATCTCAGCGCAAGGGTCAATCGCGTAACCAGGGCGCATGTATGCACCGTACGCCGATGAGCCTGAAACAAGGCAGGTGCCATCGGGTGCAATCTCCACCCCAGCATGGGAATGAAGTGATACGAAAATAGTGAGGAAGAACATGATGCTGCTCGTGGCTAAAGCAGCAAATTTATAACAGAAAGAACGTGTGTTCATAAAACTTCCTATGTGAGGTTGTCAGGGATGGGGTCCATTTACACTATACATGATATTTAGAATTTGTAAAGAGTCTGCGAATTATGCCGAATCGCAAGGATTTTTAGGATTGTCGCACTTGCAGGTGATTTTTATTTATGGATAATCATGTGCAGGTAGTGCTCATTTCTAGTTTTACAAAGAGGAATTTATGCTTGCCACCTATCCGTCACGTGGGCTTCTGCTCTTGCGTCACGATGTGCACGAGTTATTCAACCGGTGGGATTCAAAAAAATGCACGTATGTTCCCATCGTGAACCCTAAACAAGAATTTGTTCGTGCCCTCGACACCCTCTTGAGGGACATTGCAGGGGACCCGCACACCGCACTTCGGAAATATCGCCTTATCTTGTTTCCGGGTGATGCAAAAGACAGGGAACAGGTGATACGACGTTACCGACTTGTTGATGATATCGCATCGCGACTCGTACTTGTCTGCGGAGTATATAGCGCAGTGGGTGATTTTTCATATAAACAAGGCAGCGTGAATCGTGACGGTGAGTCTCTGGATTTGTCATCGTACCTCACCGAATTATGGTCACGAAAACGCCTCGCTCCATACGGCCTTCCTCGTGTCGCGACAGTCGGTGTGCATCTTGTGCCACTAAAAAAATGATATGAAAATCCCGCAAGCTATTGCGGGATTTTATTAAACATATTGCGTTTGTCAGAAATTGGTTTCTACGAAGATTATTGTGTCGGGAGTGATGTCGTGTCGCTTGAACCCACCACAATAATTCCCCGTAAGCACAAAGCATGTCGTTGCCCCACCATTGTCGACTCGAGTGTCTCTGAGTGTCTCAAAAGTTTTTGCCTTTCGCTGGAAGACTCGCACCACTTTTCCTGAAAGCAAGGCCACCGCATCGAGATACTGCTTTGTACGCACGTCATTGAGTGCCGTTACAATGAGCTCTGCACAATAGCGTTCATCTTTTTTATGTACTTTTTTTAGACATTTCGCAGATTGGTTATATGCGCACTCCAGCTCGCAGTGTCGTGCATAAGGTGTAAATCCAACGGGCATCATACTTCTCCTGGGTGAGCTTCACTGAGTCAAATTTATCCACAGAACTATTTTTTTGTAAAGTGATTTGCTGGTACATTCAACACCTTGCTCAAATAGGTGATTTTCTATATAGTGACGCCATAACTGCCATTCGTGGCGTTTTTGTTTAGACAGATAGAAGTGCATTTTTGCGTTGTAATTTACTATTCGTTATTAGTTAGTAGTTTTATTTATGGAAAGAGATTATCCGTTGGTCAAGGTAAGAAATTTTGGAATTATTGCCCACATCGATGCGGGAAAGACTACGACATCTGAGCGTGTGCTTTTCTATACTGGTGTTTCGCATAAGATTGGAGAAGTGCATGAAGGGGATACTGTCATGGACTGGATGGAACAAGAGCGTGAGCGTGGTATCACTATCACCTCCGCTGCCACTACTGCATTTTGGAGCCCAACCTACATGCCCAAAGGCGATGATTCAAAGAAGCATCGCTTCAATCTCATCGACACTCCAGGGCACATCGACTTTACTATCGAAGTGAAGCGCTCACTCCGCGTACTCGACGGTGCGGTTGTAGTCTTCGACGGCGTTGCGGGAGTGGAGCCTCAGTCTGAAACAAACTGGCGCTACGCAGACGAAGGTAAGGTTCCACGTATTTGCTTCATCAACAAACTTGACCGTACGGGGGCATCGTTCGAAAAATCTTTCCAGAGCATCTTGGATCGCTTGACCAAGAGCGCGGTACGTATGCAACTCCCCGTTGGCGAAGAAGATCAGTTTTCAGGAGTGATCGACCTCCTCACAATGAAGTATGTCACCTTCGAAGGTGAGATGGGCAATACGCTCGTTTACCACGATATTCCCGAGGAGCACAAAGCAGATGCAGTGAAGTATCGCGGAATGATGCTCGAGGCAATCGTCGAGAATGACGAAGTCCTCATGAACGCGTATCTTGAGGGCAAGGAGCCGTCTCTGGAGGACCTGAAGCGAGTCCTTCGTAAGGCAGTCATCGAAAATAAAATTGTTCCTGTTTTTACGGGAAGTGCACTCAAGAACAAAGGCGTACAACTCGTACTCGATGCGATTGTCGACTTCCTTCCAAGTCCACTCGACATGCCACCAACGAAGGGGCATGATCCGAAGACCAACGAAGAAATTTTTCGCCACCCAGACGATAGCGAGCCATTCTCTGCACTTGCATTTAAGATTGCTACCGACCCATACGTGGGACAACTCGCATTTTTCCGCGTGTACTCAGGTACACTCGAGTCAGGTTCGTATGTCTACAATGCAACAAAG
>JAYSZV010000055.1:0-5433 GCA_043737875.1 Candidatus Lloydbacteria bacterium | reverse complement strand
AATCGTCTTTGCATCACTGGTGTTTCCCGTTGTGACATTACCAAAGCTGAGAGAGGATGGTGAGAGCGTGAGGGCGGGTGCGATGGCAGGAGTTGGTGTGCCACCGAGAGATAACGTCGATGCACTCAGTGGGACTGAATACTTCGAAGGTGTTCCTCTCTTATTTATTGCACGAACTCTGTAGGTATAGGATGTCCCAGGAAGGACGGTCGTGTTGTAAAACGATGTTCCGAATGGAGAAGCCAGGAGGGTGAAATTTGTACACAGGACGCCCACACAACGCTCCAACTGATAACGTTTAATTCCTGACATGTCGGTACTTGCTGTCCACGCGAGGTTTATCTGATTGTGGTAAACCTCAGTCGCTTGCAGGTTCGTGGGTGGTGTAGGGGGAGTAACAGAGGTTGTTTGTGCGTTCACAGAGGGAACCAATCCAAAAAGAAAGATACCCGCGAACACAAGAAAGATGACTAAATTTGAAGGGCTACGGAAGACTGCGGTTCGTATACTCATAAGCATGAAGTTAAAATTAAAATGCCTCGAGGGGAGTATACGTGGTGAATTTAGCGTGAAGCAACCCTTTTTCACGACCACAGGTAATTCATATCCTTACGTCAATATTTGTGAAGTATCTGTGAAGTTTTGCGCTCTTCATGATGTCAAAATAAACGAATGGTTGCGCAGATTGTAGCCAATTGGAGAACAATAATTTCCAAAAATAAAAAAAGGGGATCATTCGATCCCCCAAAATTCTTTTTTGATAATTCAAAAAATTTAATCTTATGTTACCGCTTTGCGATGATAGATTTTTTGTATGTGTCCAAATGCTCGAGTGCAACTCCTGTCCCCTTCACGACACAGTAGAGCGCATCTTCAGCAAGTATTGCCTTTACTCCCGTGCGGCGAAATACGAGCTCAGGAAGATTGCGCAACTGGGATGAGCCTCCCGTCATGATGATGCCTTGGTCGATGATATCGGCTGAAAGCTCAGGAGGAGTTTCTTGGAGTACATCCTTGATAGCCTTAATCATTTCGCGCAATTCCTTGTCAATTGCTTTTACGATTTCATTGGACGACACCGTAACCGAGCGTGGAAGCCCTGCGATAAAATCACGACCCTTGATAACCATGGTGAGCTCTTCTTCGAGGGGTACCGCAGAACCAATATTAATTTTGATATCTTCAGCAGTCTTGTCTCCGATAGCGAGATTGAATGTTTTCTTGACGTAGTCAGCAATGGCTTGGTCGATTCGGTTGCCTGCACACTTTACTGATGTCGATGACACGATGCCTCCAAGTGAAATGACTGCTACGTCTGTCGTTCCTCCCCCGATATCCACAACCATGTGCCCGCGCGCTTCGTAAATAGGGATACCCGCACCGATGGCGGCAAGAATAGGCTCTTTAACCACAAATGCGTTCTTTGCTCCCGCACGCATAGCGGCTTCGATAACTGCGCGTCGCTCCGTTGACGTGACTCCTGCGGGTACCGAGACCATAACTTCTGGTTTCAAGATATTCCATCGGCCCATTGCTTTTGATATAAAATAACGAAGCATTGCTTCCGTCACGCGGTAGTCCGCGATGACGCCGTCGCGCATTGGGCGATATGCGATGATGTCGTCCGGGGTACGACCAATCATTTCTTTTGCTTCAATTCCGACGGCGAGGATACGATTATCGCGCTCCGACACCGCAACTACGGAGGGTTCATTAAGCACAATGCCACGCCCCGGTACATAGACAAGCGTATTTGCGGTTCCGAGATCAATACCAAGTTTTGCAGAAAATAATGCCATTGAAGCTCATTTAACACGAAAGCGGGAATCTGCGCAATCGCGGGAAATCTCACTCTGGAAGACCGAGGGTTATATAGCCCCTGCTTTTGGATTATTCGCGCTCGTAGAGGTTGTGGATACAGGCTTTACGGGGATGATTGGGAAAAGATCGAAGCAAGAAAGTTCATTCTCTCCGTTACATCCGTTCGTGTCGCTACCACGAACTTCACTCAATGTAATATCCGCGTCACCCAGAAGAAGTGGGTTGGTACTATCTTCGAGAGTCACACCGATATGGTAGTACGCACATACCTTGCCCTTTGGAGTACAGCGATTACTTTTTGCCAATGGAGCTTCCTTTATATAGGATGCGTATACATATTGGCTGAGAGAGCTGATGGAGAACGTCGACGTAGCGAGCATGCCTGCGTCGTATAATTCTAAAAGCGTGGTGGGGTGCCTTCCCTTTGCTTTTGCATAATCATTGATTGTTCGCGTCAACGATGTCAGTCGATCGACCTTTTCTTGGTCTCGCATACGTGACTCACGTAAACCTCTAAATCCTTCGATACGCACCTTCAATTCCTCAAGGGTGAGAATTGGCGTCGGTGGAGTCACAATGACCTCTTTATTGAAATCCGCCAATGTCGCAGTTGAGCTAATTGTGCCCTTTACGTGTGTACCGAACATATCGTCATCAAAATTACCCGCAATAGAAACCTTGAGCAAAAGTCCAGTTTTTTTATCAACCCAAACTTCTATTTCAATCTTTGCAAGCGCATTTTTTAAGCGCACACGCTGATCTTCGCTGAGCACTATTTCTTTACCTAGGTATTTGCGATACAACTGAGTCACAAATAAAAGCATGTTGTCGGGATTTGCCTTCATCTTCATGTGTTGCGCATTTATACCCTCCACTGCTTCATCAGGAAGAAGTTGGGGAGGTCCAAGGGGGGTAGTTTTTTGTAGTAGCGCATTGAAGGCGTTCTCTCCACCTTGACCCCCAAAAGAACCATAGCCTACTTCGTTGGCCACGAGCCCAGAAAGTGCTAGCTCTTTTGCAATTTCGGGCAAATTTATTTTAATCCAATATGTTTTGAAAAGCTCGGGGTCAAGCACGCTCGTTGATGGAAATGAAAGGATATGAAAGTACAACGAGGACCCTATGAGTCTCATGTCCGTCTCAAGGTCAGTTGGCCAAGCAAAATTCCCCGAACGGAAGTCGCCCGTGAGCTTCACCCGATGCAGACCGTTTCCAAAGCCCTCTTTACTGTTTTGGGCAATTCCCCCAAAACTAAATGCAAATTTTATTGCACCATTCTGCATTGCACCTAATGTAGTCTCTTTCGCTGGAGTCAGCTCAACATCTATCGTCCCTTGACCCTTATATGAAAAACTGGAGACTCCAAAAAAATTGGTAAATGCAGTTGCAACCACCTGCTGTTCACTTGGTCCACCGAACTTCATGTACGCATATGCTGCGACACTGATGACAGAGAGCAATATTGCACCCCCCATCACAAAGGCGAGCGTACGTTTAATGTTATTTTTTCTTTGAATATCCTCCGCGAGAGGTGCATTTGGTTGTCCGTGTTTACTATCTATCGTTGGACTTTGCGGACGTACATTCGGGGGAGTAGTTTCTTGGGGGGCCATGATTGCAGGCATTCCCGGAATTGGTGCGCCCATCCCACGAAGAAGTATGTCCGATGCCATCGTGCGCCTTGCAAACGTGGAACTTTGAGGTTTAGGGCTCACGGGAGTTGTCGGTACGACTGGTGGGGTGGCAACAACATCAGGGGCTGGAGTAAGTGCGAAGGGAGCTATTACCTCTTCTTTTTTTATTATCGGTGGGGGTGTAGTGGTATTCACGGGTGCTTGGACCGAATCGCCCTTCGTTAAAATTTTTGAAAAATCAAACTTGAATGTTGGGGCAGGTGTGGTAGGCGCTTGTGCAGACGGTGCTTCGGGAGGAGTTACTATGGCGACCTGCCGTGCCACTGGAATCGCAGCAATATTCCCTGTTTCGGGGCCTTGCCCTGACACAGCTGAGACCAAAATTGATTCGAGTGCTGAGGGTGGAATCACATATGCATCCGCATTTACATTGGGTGTAATGACCGCACTCTGGACCTCTGCTGCTTTGGATGGTGCAGGCTCGTTAAAAATTCCCAAAAAGTCATCTTCTACTTTCTCATCTTCAATTGCTGGTGTGACAACATCATGAACAGGAACTACCTCGGGTGCGATAACTGGCATCACGCTGGGAGTCACAGCTACATCAACATCGTGCACTACGGCCGCTGCTTCTCTCGTGACCAATGATGGATAGTTCGTGAGCGGTGGTGGCTCGTTTACTTCAGTTGCGGGTGGTGTAAAAACAGGTTGAGGTGTCACCACTGCGACTGGAGCGGGCGTTTCCGTCATAACGGCAACAATAGGTACAAATACCTGAGCGGGCGGTAGCACCTCAACGAGTCTAACAGCCTCTACGGTCGGGGTGGGTTGAGGGGGAGGTGTAGCTACAACCACGGGGACAACGGGAGTGGGTGCAATGAAAACTGGGACGGGCGGAGGAGTGGGAGGGGGTGGCGGAGGTGGGGTGAGCACCACATCAAAAGCTTCGTTCACGTCATCTTTGTTCCATCCGCCCTGACTGACAAGAATATTTTCCAGATCACCTCGTGAAATACCTTCTCGAAATTGCGCACGAATAAAATCTAAAAGTTCTGGAGTGACCATATATATACCATTGTATGAAGCATCACGACTTTTGACAAACATGAGCAGTGTATAACGCAATCTCATTGACGAACGAAGACGGGAGGAATAATCTAAATGCAGAGCATTCTTGAAAGAAGTTTATGTCGCACTTACCACAAGTGGCCATGGCCCACATCCTCAGCCTGCAAAGTGCGGAAGGAAAAATACTCCCCGATTTGTATAACAGACACATGCTTGCTCGAGTGAAAGTGGAGAATCCCTTCTATGATGTACTCGTGCGTGGAATTGCAGAGATCGCACGAAGGGAAATTCGTGAAAAAGAAAAATTCACTCCCGAAGACATGCAGGAGCTCGTGATTCAAGTAGGAATGTACTGCTACCGCGCACTTGAGCTCGCAGCAAATGATGCCGAGAAGTCCAAGGCGGTGAAAGAATTCAAGGCCACGCTGATGAGCGACCCTGACACACAATCGCTCGAGTTTGACAGCATGAGTGCGCTGACTGAATCACGGCTGTTGTTTAATCGACTCGTCCGAAATCCCTCATTGAAAGAAGGAGAATGACGACCACCCACAATGGGTGGTTTTTATTTACGGGTGACACTCACGCCAATAGCGGCGAGTCGCTCTTCGATGCGTTCATATCCTCGGTCAATATTATAGACATTGTAAATTGTCGATTCACCGCTTGCGATTACAGACGCAATGATAAATGCGAGTCCAGCGCGTAGGTCGGGGCTTTCGAGTCGTCTCCCCTTCAGTGGGGTGCCCCCTTTCACCAGTACGCGATGCGGATCCATCATCGTGATATTCGCTCCCATATGATTGAGCGACTCAGTGAAGTTGAGTCGTCCTTCGAATATTGTTTCAAACACCAAACTTTCACCCACCACTTGCGTGAGGTATATCATCATGGGCGCCTGCAAGTCGGT
>JAYSZV010000054.1:0-5437 GCA_043737875.1 Candidatus Lloydbacteria bacterium | reverse complement strand
CCTTCTGGAATCTTTTGTAAGCTTTGCACAAAGTGTTGCAAAAGCACTTGGCATCAAACACATCTACCTCCACCCCACTGCAAATATTCAATGTCACGAAGTTTTTCCTGATAAAGATGGAGAAATGCATATTTTCCTTGGAATGACTCCAGCAATGACGCAAGAACTGAGTTTCCCAAAGCATGTCTTCGATGTAGACGTAGCGCTTCCTGGTGAGCAATATTACCCACTACTCACACCACTTTTTGGGCGAGGTATCGTCCTCAATGATGGCGAACAGGATGTGGTACAAATCATCGGAAACAACTACTATCTTCTGTACAACATCGCACTGCTACGAGAAATAAGTGCTGTGGCAATCATGGTCTTCGAAAAGACACTAGAGGCAATCTTCAAATTTAAAAGCGGAGATACGAGTCAGATCACCCCACAAAAGCCCTACATGCCTTTTGACGAAGTGGGTATCCTAAGTCTTTCGGAGCAATATTACAATCTGGCTTTTGAGGCACGGGAAAAGCGTACGAAAAAACTTGCACTTGAAGTGGCGACTATTGAGCGCAAACTTCGCGCCATGCGAAGAAATCTTGCTGAAAGTATGGTCCTGCTTCGCAGTATCAAGAATGCTGATCCGGTAGGAAAATTGCTTAATCAAAACCTTTCAGAGGACTTCCCTCGCATTCTTGCTCACCCCCTCGTAAGGGAGGCACACATAATCCCTGGGGTTGGCATTGAGGTGCGCACCGAGGATGTGACAATGTTGCATGCCGGAGTGCGCTACCGCCTTGGACGATATGTCATCAGCATTGGCATATTTGAAGATGTCGTCATATGGACAGAGCATGCGGAACACCCAAAAGGAGTTCCCCACCCGCACATCAATGCATACGTTGGTCATTGCTTCGGTAATATGGGGGAAACCATAGATGACGCTATTGCGAGCCATCATTATGGTGACGCGTTCACCTACATCTTAGACTGGCTTTCGGATGGATATGCCCCCGAGCTTATCATCTACGAAAAAATAGATGAGTGGCCACGTGTTGTTGATTCAGAAACTGAAGGACTTAAAAATGAGTAGTAGTGTAATGAATTTTTCCCAGCAGCGAGTTTTGTTCTCACCCGACCGCGCACGTGGAGTGACACTCATTGGTGCTGGTGCAGTAGGAAGCCACATTGCCTCACAACTTTGTCGAGTCGGAGTAACGGATATCACTGTCTACGACGACGATTCAATCGATTCGCACAATATTCCTCCATCACTGTACGGGCTTCCAGATTTCGGTAGATACAAGGTAGATGCCCTTGAGGACATTCTTCTGCGTGATACTGGCGTCTCAATTAAAAAAGAAAGGCGGAAATACGATGGCGCGAAATTGCGTGGCACGGTGGTGTGCTGTGTCGACAACATGGAAGCACGGCAACTCATTTGGAAGAACGTGTGCAAAAATCTCTTCGTAGATATTCTTATTGACACGCGCATCGCATGGGAGTTCTGGCAAGTCTTCACCGTGAAGCCTTGCAAGCGTGAAGATGCGGATTTCTATGAGCCATTTTTGACCTACACATCGGACGAGGCAAATCGGCAATCATGCGGAACACATGGGATTATCTATGTGTCGAGCGCAGTGGCAACCGAAGCAGTCACGAGCTTGTTAAAATTTTGGGAGGATGGTACAAAACAAATACACATCGAACGATTGTGTGGTTCCCCGATATTCATTAACGTAAACGCAAAGGAGTAGCAAGATGGCAGAAAAGAATGAAATTAAAATTACCGTCGAGACAGTCCCCCTCAAGGGGCGGTCAGCGACGGTGGAGCATTCAGTTCCCGTGACCGTCACTGGAACAACAATTGGCGCAATTGCTAAAAAGCTTGGTATCGACCTCACGAAACGCAATGTCACGGTCAACGGGACGCCTGCATCCCCTACCACTGTTGTGGGTGCTGATGCCAAGCTTTCGGTGACCGAGATTCGCGTGACCGAGCGCGCACAAGGTTCCTGAATTTTTGAGTTCTTTTCCCCTCACTATGAGGGCGTTCGCACTATCACCCCTATTAAAACGGGGTGATTTTTTATTTCATAAAATTAGCCTCGCTTGATTACTCCAACTACTTTGCCGTTGATGGCGAAGTCGTCACCAGGAAGAATGATGATGGGCTTGAACGACTCGGTGGACTCGGACGAAAGGATAATTTGATCTTTCTTTTTGTCGAACGTGTAGCGCTTGAGATTGGCGGAACCTCCGATGATAGAGAGCACATAGTCACCGTCTTTAATATTCCTGTCTTCAGCATCAACAAGCACGTAGTCGCCATCATCGATGGTCTTCCCTTTTACATTCGCGCGGTTGAGAGAGTGTCCGGAGGCTCGTAGAGCGAAGATGCCACTCGCACGCGGAAGAAGATTTTTCTTTACGGTGAGATATCCTTCAATGTTCTCTTCTGCCAAAAGCTCTGCTGGTCCACAGTTTGCAGATCCCACCAGAGGAACTGAGATAAAATCGAACCCCGTGAATGTACCCGAGAGTGACATAGAGTAATCAAAGGGGGCAAGGGTCATTCCCCGCGCCTGCTTTGCCTCACGCTCGAGGAATCCACCCGACTTGAGTTTCTCGAGATGGTAGTGCGCCGTGGACACTGATGAAAACTTGAAATGCTTCCGCACCTCGTCGAGCGACGGGGCTATCTCATTTTTCCCGACATAGGTACGCACGTACTCGAGGACTTCTTTTGTTTTCTTGGTCAGCATTGCAGTAATAATATTTCTAATAGTATTCTAATTTCTTATTATATTTTAGAACAAAGTTAGAACACGTGCAACGAGCTTATCCACACATTTTCGTTATGAAAAAATATTGCCCATCACGTGTCATCTTGCTATGGTTAATGGATTATGAGTGCATTTGAACAAAATGAATATCTCGAACAGGCAACACTCGACGCCAAAGAGGAAGTGGCGCTCGGGTACGAATCTGCGATGCCCTATTGGCATGAGATACCCATAGATGGGGGGATGGTTTCAACTATCAGTAAGGAGATGACTATTGAGCGATCTGAGGTAGTCCTCCCACTCGTAAACCCAATTTTGCCGCGTGACTTTACGACTCAATTTAATGAGCGCACACTGCTTGATCGAAAAAAGGCGAATGGTGTCGATGTTTCTGTTATTGATGTGCATCCTGAAATTGCAAAAACAGATGTCCCACTTCTGCTTGCGCCAGGGTTCTCAGAGGGGCCACTCACACTTGAGCCAAATATGCAGTATTTCTCTGGTTGGGGACGACGTGTTGTCACTTATGATGCACCGAACGGTATTGGGCTCGATACAAAAAATACTGATAATCTACATACTCATAGTGGAGAGCAATTTACTGCATATGAGATGGGCAAGGCACGCACTATCGACTTGGTCATGGAAGAGCGAAACATCACGAAAACAGATGGCGTTGGGCATTCCGAAGGATGCATCAACCTTGTCATCGCCGCCCTCAAACATCCCGAAAAATTTAGAAACCTGATACTCGTGAACCCTGGTGGCATGGTCGGCAACACAAAGCTCGAAGATTTGGCGGGAAGAATCTACAAACACTTTATTTCTGAGAAAAAGGCCCTTAAGGCGAATGATTCCATGAAAGCAATGCGGGAGAGCTCGGTACACGAACGCAAGCACAATCTCGTAAGCCACCCACGACGTACCATCGAGGCCGCACGTGCGATCGCATGCACAGAGATAAACGGACTGTTACGTGAACTCAAATCGAAAGGTATCGGGATTTCTATTATTCACGGAGTAGATGATGCAATATTTCCCATGGATAAGCTAAGTGAGCTTGCCCAACATGACCAATTCGATGGATTCTACTCTGTGCGCGGGGGACACAATGACTTCTTTCTCGACCCCGAGCCCTACAGCATGCTTGTTGACCACGCGCTCGATGCGCTTGAGGCAAAGCAAAAAAAGATTACACAGACATCACCACAAGATTTCAATAAAATGGGGAGATAATCCTCAAAAAAATATGACTTTTCGTCTGGCGATACACTCATTGACGCGTATCCCAAAAGTCATATGCTACACAGAGCACACTGTTCATTTATATTTGGAGAAAAGCATGAAAAAAACGTACATGGCACGACGCGCTCGCCTTGCCGATGAGATTGGTGAAGGTGCCATTGCCTTCATTCTCGGTGCTGTCCTCAAAAAGCGCAATAGTGATGTGGATTACCCATTCAGACAAGAAAGTGATTTTTTGTATCTGACGGGATTCACCGAGCCTAATGCGCTCCTCATTATTGAGGGTGGTCTAGCTGGTCGGCAGATTCTTCTCCTTCCACCCAAGGACAGGGCCCGTGAGCTGTGGGACGGCGAACGACTCGGTGTGCGAAAAGCAGTAAGCAATCTCGGCGTGACTCATGCCCTTCCTAATACGCCTTCGGGTTATTCTAAATGTGCTGACATGCTTCGTCGAGAGTACAAGCGTACGTTCTATCAAGTGCATGCGCCTATCACTCCGACTGCTGAGCAACTCGCGACACGACTATTTCCTCTCACGTTTATGAATCCTGATATTGCAAAGGAGGACGTGTGTCGCATAATCGCTGAACATCGTCTCTTTAAAGACGGATACGAGCGCACAACGATGGCGCGCGCAGGGCAGATATCCGCAGAAGCGCATAATGCAATTCTTGGAATTGTTCAACCGGGGATGTACGAATACGAGCTCGAAGCCGAACTTGGCCTCAATTTTCGCCGTAACGGTGGAGATGCGCTCCATGCGTACCCCATGATTGTTGCGGGTGGCAAGAACGCATGCACGCTTCACTACATAAAAAATAGTGCAATTATCAAAGACAGAGATCTCGTGCTCATTGATGCAGGATGTGAATATCGAGGATATGCGTCTGACATCACACGAACGTTCCCTGCTAATGGGCGTTTTACTGAGGCGCAACGCACGCTCTATGACATCGTACTCTCCGCACAGAAGGCTGCGATAGCAAAAGTCTGTGTCGGTACACACTTCCATGAAATCCACGACACCACGTCACTCGTCATCGCAGAAGGCCTACTCCGTCTTGGCTTCATCAATGCAAAAAATCCCGAGGACGCAGTCGCACAAAGATTGCATCATCCATATTTCCCGCATGGCACGAGCCACTGGCTGGGATTGGATGTACACGATGTGGGGGGCTACGACACAGCGTCGTCAGAAAGAAAACACATGCGTGCTCTGGAGCAAAACATGGTGCTCACAGTGGAACCTGGTCTCTATGTCCGCCCCTCCAAAGATATCCCACGGGAGTACTGGAGCATTGGTATCCGCATCGAGGATGATGTATTGGTCACAGATGCGGGACCAGAAGTGCTTTCAGGATTGGCCATCAAAGAGCCAGATGAAATCGAAGCAGTAATGAGTCAGCGTAGTTGATTTCTGG
>JAYSZV010000053.1:0-11951 GCA_043737875.1 Candidatus Lloydbacteria bacterium | reverse complement strand
TTGGTAGTGCATCAGCGAGTTTTTTTCCAACAGTTTCGCTTTCCTCCGGGTTCATAATATCCTCCTTGGAAAACTGTAGGGTTGTTTTTTCAAAAAATATGGCAGTCGCAGTAATCGAATCATCGTAGACATGATTGCTGAGAATTTCTCCAGCCGTAGAGCACTGAAGAATATGGGAAGAGGGGTACATTGACTGTATTTCATTAAAATGGAGTGGGTCTTCAAGTAACTCTCTTCCGCCAAATACTAAAACAAGTTGGGGGGTATCGACCAGCCCTGGCCCTACTAAAGTCCAACCTTTTTCCTTCTTCCAAAATTTTTGTTCTGTTCTCATGTGTGTTAAATATCAAATTATAAGTTACATAATTATAGCATGACTCATGCTATACTCTGTGGATAATCCTTAATACGGCTATGAATATACGCCAGAGCACCATGGAGTCCCCCAATGTCACCCAGTGCCGAGTGTTCGATAAGCGGGAGTTCGGGATATATGTGGAGAATGCCTTTTAGGTGGGCTCGCACGCGCTCGATGGGGATACCAATTTTCTTCATCATCGAACCGCCAATGACTAGCACATCGGGAGACCAGTGGACTATCGTATTATTTAATCCGTATGCAAGGAGTCGTGCCATCTCGTCCCAAAATGCTTCATCGGTTATTTCATATGGTTTTTTGCCGTAGCGCTCGGTAATCGAGGTTCCTGAAATGTACCCCTCAAGATCGAGACCCTGTCCGCCAACTGATGTTTGCCGAAGGAGCCCGCCTGCATCGATGATTTGATGCCCCGGCTCGAATCCCATTGCCGACACGTCGATACGCTCATTGACGATACGAACACCGCCTACACCAGTGGAGACGGTCATGTATGCACAAATCGCATGACCTTTTCCTGCTCCGGCAACTGCCTCCCCAAGTCCGACGATGGCCGTATCGTTTTCGACAAATGTTGGAGCTCCGAATGCGGACTCGAGTGCCGCCTTGATGGGCTTCGCATTCCAACCCTGCAAATGAGGACCATTCAAGAACTTCGTTCTATCACGTGAAAGTGTCCCTGCGATGCCACCTGCTGCAGCGCGCACCTTCTCCCCCCCCGTGAGTTCCGTAGACAAGTTCTTGAGTGCGAGCATTCCCGCATCAAAATCCTTTGGAGTAGGAATTATTTTTGGTTCACCAAATGTCTCCCCATCACGAGAAAGTGCAACGCGCATATTTGTGCCACCAATATCGAAGAGAATATACATATCTAAAGTTTATAACTGATTAATGTGAGACTGAGAGTACCGCACGCGTTCCCTCTTTATAATCCTCAACGCTGGGCTGATCATATGGATTCACATGCATGAGCGTTGCGAGGTGGATAACCGTCAGCATGCGCCACTGTAAATATGCGCCCAACACATGCGGTGATGGTGGTGGTAGCGACACTTCAGCAAACGGCAGTCGGTGTCTCTTGTATGCCAGAACAACCCCCTGAAATATTGCCGACATCACATCAGATGCGGTTTTCCCTTCGATTCCACTCACAAGCCCATACAAAAGTGGCTTTTCTGCAACACGACTTACGGACACACTTTGCACACCCACCAACATGGTGAATTTGTCTCGCGGACCACCAAAGTAGAGTTGCGCCATAGAGTGTAGGTCAGTTGAGCCAATAGACACAATGGGCGTGATGCCTGTGTGCACTACTTTTCCCATAATGTCTTTTTCTTTACCCAATGACTCCGCGATAAGCTGTCGCTCCCACTTGCCGAGCGACTCGAGCTCGGGAGCAAAGTGGAATATGTTAAATATTGAAATCCCCCTCGTCATTTCTGCAAAGAGTATCTCCGCAGACCTCCTTGCGTGATGCATCTGTGAGTCAGAAGAGAGGCACTGGAGTAGCATGTCCTTCGCACCTTCACGGAGTGACACTACATCAATACCACAAAGGAGAAGTGGAAAAATTCCCACCGACGAGAATACAGAAAATCTCCCACCGACCATTTTGGGGATAGGTAACAGTCCATACTTTTTCTTCTCAGCCATCTTCCAAAGACGCGAACCAAGATCTGTGGTGCACACCACACGCTCTTCTATTCCTTCCACGTGTTTCAAGAGATATGCCATCAGTAATTCAAAGTTCACTATACTTTCTGTAGTTGCTCCTGATTTGCTGACAAGGTTGATAAGCAGTTGCTCCTTGTATAACACTTGCCCGCCAAGCACATCTTCAATGTCACGAATAAGCGTCACCGAAGTTGTATCCAGAAAAATTATTTTCGGCGTAGTCTGCGAAAGTAAATCAAGTTGACCTCGCAGTGCATCGTACACCGCCCTAGTACCAAGATTGGAGCCACCAATTCCAATCAGAATAATAAATTTCAGTTGCGAAGAATAATATCGCTCCGCCATGTGCTTCGACTCACTTAAGATACTTGGGTCGAGTGGGAGACGTATCACTTCATCGTGAGTGACATATTCGCCAGAACGGAGTGCGCTTACCCTTCGCAACTCTCGAAGTAGTGCCTCGGAGGGGCTACCCGAATGTGCGACATTCAAAGGTGACGTATTGTAATAATGACAAGAGAAAAAGTTATGCATGTTAGTTGATTAAATTGAGCTCCTTTAACCGTCGCATATACATAACCACCGTGCGCAGATACTCTGCATGACTCCATGTCAGTGGCGCTGCACCTACCTGCTCTCTCGTATATGGATTAAGCTGTTCTGAGAGAATTCCTGAGTGGAGCGTATTGCGCTCGACCCAGTTGAGATCGGCGCGCACGATATCGAGGTCGTGGTCATTCATCGCAATACTAATCGCATGTTGCGTATACCAAAGGGTTGTGATGAACCAAGGATTTCCGGGGACATCAACAGCAGAGCGATAATATTGGTCACCTTCGTAACGTGCCATTCCACCGACGGGGGTCTTGATGGTGAGTCGTTCTTTTGTGAGGTTTACCGCACGCACCAATCGCGGGTCGAGCGGGGGGAGGACGCCGAACTGAAAAATACCGTAGGCGCTTGATGAATCCATCGTTTTATCGTAGGTCACTGTACCTTTTTCATCTACCGAGAGTGAGCGATAAAAATATCCGTGTTCTTCGTCATAGAGATGCTTGATGATTGCCTCTCGCATTTCTTCTGCGACCTTGTCGAAGTTGTGCTCACTGCGCTCTTTACCCAACATTTCCGCAAAGCGTGCCGCAACCTTGAGTCCTGCATACACGGTCGATGCCGTATAGGTATGCACTCCGAACTTTTCCTCCCAGAGATTGTAGGAAGATTTTGGCAGTCCAGTATACGGGTCACGGTAGGACACGAGGAATGTCGCTGCCTTCTGAATGAAGGAGTTATACATGGAGTCGATATACTCGAGGTCTTTGGACACAAGCCAATGTTCCCAAAGTGCCCATAGGAGTAGAGCGGTTTCATCCTCTTGAATCGGGAGCTCAGGATGACCATTGACGACATATCCGTGCCACGATGAGCCAAGCGAAGCGTCAGCACGATACTTGTGCATTAAGTAACCATCTTTGGTTATGACGCGGTTGCAAAAATCAAAAAACTTTCGAGCGCTATGTCGATCACCCAACCAGTCGAGTGTAACGGACACATACGCGGCATCGCGTGGCCACACATATGCATACGTATCTCTTCCACCCTGAAGCATGTCTGAATCTCCTGATGCAATGATGCCTCCATGTTTATCGACATGTGACTGTAAGTAGAACTGCGACTTTTTGAATAAGTCGATGACATTGTCGCCCAGTCCGTAATAATTCCAGCTATTGCGCTCCACCCACGCATGCCAATAGTCTCGTGACGACTTAATGATGGCATCTGGTGTGTGCTCGAGTACATATGCGTTGAGTTCACGTGCTTCGTCGACTGAGTGGCCAACAGTGAGCCAATAATGAAAAGTCTTTACGCTATCACTTGGGATATGAAGGGTCATCCCTATAGTCGAATCTACGCGTCCATGCTCGATAGTATTTTTAGACAACACACCGTCTTCCGCATCTTTATAGGTGCCCTCCTTGCCTTCAATTTGAAATATGCCCACCGTATAGTCGGAAAATCCCTTCCCATCGGCAAGTGCGTTGGCAAGAAAAGCGCGTCTGCCTTCGTAGTGAACTACGGTGTTGTTCTCTGGATCGTAAAATGCAGTATCCCCTTTTTCTGAGTGATAGATTTCAAATTGGTGATTAAAGAAAATGCGCACTTCGCGTTCGCGCGCTACTTTGTTGTGTACTTTAATTTTTCTGAAAAAGATATTTTTCTCATGAGAAAGGACATCGGTAAAATGCAGCTCAATTCCGAGTGCTGATGAATATGCTGTAGTGAGCCCCGTATAGGCAGTATCCGAGCGTACATCGGTCGTCCACGTAGAGTCATCGAGCCACGAAAACTGTCCTTCTACCCAGACTCCGATACGATGGGCATTTGAGCCCCCCGCATGGTTTTCAAGTCCGACGTAGGGAAAGTAAATATCCCGCACGCGACCGAATGGGTCTGAGCAGATAAGGAGTGAACCGTTTCCAAATGAAAGGGACTTCGCCATATATACAGTATATCAAATCAAACGAGACCTCGCTTATTTTTTTACTAGTGTACGCTTTGTTACCGTCGACTTTTTCGCGACCACTACTTTCTTTTTGGGAATAGCAACCTTTTTCTTTGCAACTTTCGCTATGGCAGTAGTTGTCTTTTTCCCTTGTGCTCGCTTGGTCTTTCTCAACTCTACGCGCATACGCAAGTCATGAAGTACGTTGTTGTATGCAATGAATGCTTCATAGGGAGTGTCGTAAGGGTTGAAATACTTGTGCACATCACCATCTGCAAACCATTTGGTGCACATGTAGTAGAAATGGTCAGACGTTTGAAGTTTGCGCCAATCTTCGATAATCTGCGCATCGCCCGTCGCAAAAACATCTGCCTCAAGCGCATAAATATTATTGATGGCCTCGTGTTGCATGTTGTTGGAAAGCCATGCAGATAAGTCTCGCTCGACATCAGCCCATGAAACAAAATTGTGGGCATCAAACTCGCCAACAACAGGATACTTGGCACTTGCCTCACTTGGGGTGAGGAATTCATTGTCGGGATGCTTGAGAATTTCTCCGGGGAGTGCGTGCATGAAGTCGAAAATTCCCGTGTCCTCCCATTGGTGCTCACCGAACGTTTCATAGTCCATGAATAGATTGACCAGATTACCATTGCCGTTTACCGCGTTGACCCAATGCGAAAACTTTTCTGAAGTAAGAGGCCATTCCTCCCATGCGCGTGATGAGAAACGAAATGCGATATCGTCAGAAAGTTTGTAATTTTTGAGCAGTGTTTTAATCTTCCTTGTCCCCGGGGATTTGTAAATGAAGTTTGGACTCCTCCAGCCGAGCAAGTGGTCTGCCCCTTCAGCAATAATTGTTTTAAATCCCATACCCTCCACATACTGTGCAAGTTCGTTGTTGTAAATGAGTTCCGTATTACGGAAGGTGGTTGGCGTCACACCAAAAAGTTTTTTAATCTTCGCACGATGGAGCTCTACTTGGCGCACGAACTCATCTTTTGAATACAGGAAAGACAAGGAGTGGTAGTACGTTTCAGAGAGAATTTCAACGCGACCAGTCTTCACGAGTTTCTGAAATGATACAAGTGTTTCAGGGGAAAATTGCTCTAATTGGTCGAGGAATACTCCTGAGAATGAATAAGCAATCTTGAACTCAGGATGTTGCTCGAGGAGCTCAAGCATGAGCTTATTTGTAGGGAGATAACACTTCCCTGCCACTTTGTGCAAAATTTTCTCATTGTTTATAGATCGGTCAGAATGATCGTTGAAATACTCATGATCATACCCAACATCAAAAATCCGATACTTCTTTATGCGGTAGGGTTGATGCACTTGAAAATAGAAACAAATTGAGGCCATGGGTTAGAAAGTAGTGAGTAGAATGTTGGAAGTAGGAAAATTCATGTTATTTCATTAACGAGCGTCAGCGAGGATATTCTCGTAAATCTGCGTACATTTACCAGCCGCAGACTCCCACGTGACATGCTCGACATCTTTGGAGCCCAGCTCACCAAGCGTATCACGGAGCCCAGCGCTTTCAACAACATTAATAATTTTGTCTGCCATGTCATCGATATCCCAAAAATCTGACTTTAGCGCGTGCGTGAGCACTTCGGATACCCCAGACTGTTTGGACACAAGGATTGGAGTGCCGTTTGCCAGTGCCTCAAGCGCAGTTAGGCCAAATGGCTCTGAGACCGACGGCATGACGTAGAGGTCCGCCGCACGATACAATTTCAAGAGTTCATCGCCACGGACGAAACCTGCAAAAATGATTTTATCCCCGAGACCCATTTCTGATGCAAGGCGAATGATTTGGTGCTCCATGTCGCCCGACCCAGAAATAATAAACAACACGTTAGGATCAAATTCGAGTACGCGCTTTGCGACTTTGATAAAATAATCTGCACCTTTTTGAATTGTCAGGCGACCGACGAAAAGCACAATCTTCTTTCCTTGCGCACGGATATGCGAAAGTGCGTCTGGGAGGTGGTGACTGTGGTCATCCTTATCAATGCCGTTGTGTACTACCATGATGTTATCGGGGGTGATTCCGTAATGCTCAACAATGACATTTTTTGTGTGCTGTGAGACCGCAATGATGCAGTCCGCTGCGTGGAGTCCCTTGCGCTCTTCTTCATAGATATATTGATTGGGGTTTCCACCCGTACGGTCAAACTCTGTTGCATGTACGTGCACAATGAGTGGCTTTCCTGAAACGCGCTTCGCCTCGATTCCTGCACGAAAAGACAACCAGTCATGCGCATGTATCACGTCGTGGGGCTCCTCCATCGCGATAAGTCGCGCCTGAAGTCCGTAACGTCTGACTTCGTCAAAAAGATTTAGCCCATAGAGCTGATTGTCGGGGGTTTTGAGGAGGTATTCGTCGTAAAGCTCCGCTGAAATGTACGGGTGAATGAGGGATGTCACCGTACGTAATTTAATATTCCGAATATTCGCAAAAACAATTTTCAAAAAATCATGCCCTAGACCTTCGAGTCGTTTGGGGAGTACGAATGTGACGGAAACTTTCGATTGAGTGAGGCTTTTCGTCAAGCCGTAACACGCCATACCGAGCCCACCACTATTATGTGGCGGGAACTCCCATCCAAACATGAGTACCTTAATATTCTTCATGAAAAAGAGGTAGAACGGCAACACGGTGTCACCAACTTACGTTAATAATTGTAACACGATATCTTTTTTGATGCATGTTAAAAAAACCCCAATATTCATGGGGTTTTTTAGGATACTGTTTATAACGCTTTCCAGCTTACGACAATTATTTTTTCAGGTGAGAACGGCGGGAGGTCACTCAGACGATTGAACTGTCCATCGCCATCGTCAGTGAGGAGTGCGGCAAAGTATGTCGAGCCTGCGAGCGTTCCCTCTGGACGAAGTAATTCTACCTCAACAGAAGCATTCCCCATGTTTACTTTCTTTGCACCAAGAATTGAGCCGGGTTTACCATCGCGTGCATCATAAATAGCGACCCACGAAGTCGTACTCACTGAGAGTCCCGATACATAAACCAAGTTGCTCGCTTGCTGATTAGCGACATTCAGTCCGATGCGAGTATTCTCAGGCACCGATGGTGGCAGTGGGAATTGTTTCGCCTGCCCGATGGTTGCCGTTGGAGTTACAATCGTCTCACTATTTGCACTTTGTATATCGAGCGAAATTTCCTCCTCATTGCTGGCGGGAGTCTGCTTCATTACCACCACTAACATCGTTCCGATAAGGATACCCACAACGAGCATGAGTACTAATTTCTGTGTTTGTTTTGTCATATGGTCTTTAGCCTAACAGATAGTGGAGAGATTCGTCAAAAATAGTGAGCAAGGGGCGAAAATGTACTCAAGAGTTAGAAAGGGTGGATGGGTCAAAGATTCAAAAAAAATACCGCCTCACAATGAGGCGATATCGCACGTTATAACTCCAAAAATACTAGGAGATACCTGGAATTGAGACAATAAAGGGGAAATTTTTTGAGATCTTTCCTTCCAGCCAGTCCCAAGGGTCCTTGTATTTATCTGCTTCGTCAATAATCCCATCACCATGGCCTACGGGGTCATGATTCTTCATCGGGTCGTGTCCACTTTCTTCGAGCTGATTGGTCGGCAAACCATGTGAATCGGGAGTAAAGCCGTAGCCTCCGCCACAGTAGAAACAGAAGTGCGTATTTCCCCGAGCAGTCATTCGGGTGAAATTAAAACGACTAAAGAAGTAAGGTGGTTTTTGCTCTTGACGTGCTATTGCATGAGTAAGCAGGCAGTCGATCATGAGATTCTCCATGTGTGAGTGTCGAAGCTAAATCCAAAAAAAGAATAACATGCTTAATTATATATGTCAATTTTTCTTGAGCTACTTCATGAATGGAAGTTTAAGTGGGCGCGCTCAGTTTAAAAGAAAATTATTTCTAGAAAAACATAAAAGGCGTACAGTTTCTCCAGAGTTTGATCTTCCAAAGCTAACTTCAAACCTTAGTCCGTCTTTTTGCTGCACTCGAACGCTACCCTTAAGAGCGAGGGTCTTCCTTTTGAAAGGCCTCACGCAAATCAATTGGCTTGGTCCCCATTCTGATGGGGCAATTGATCGAGTGAGACGACGGCGTCCGCCGGAAGGCGCTGAGCGTGTGACTTTCAAAAAGACAGACCCGAGCGATTCTTATCCTTTGATATAGAGGTCAAACTTATCGAGGTCTTCGTTCGGCCCTGCTTCGATAAGATTGAGGGTAATTTCTTGACCATTTAAGGTGGCGATAAATTTTGCATCTTTTAGTGCCGAGACAGTGAGCTTGAAGCGTGCTGGGGTAATTACCTGTGCACACATCTCCTCAGTCTTCACGGACGATGCAAGTGTAATGAGTACTTGTTTCTTGTCTGCTGATGCAACTGCCTTTGAATCGAGAATGTGGCACGGGGTGGGCATCGGCACCTCGCCCGCAATGATGTGCTTTCCATTCTGATATGCGTGCTTCGCAGTGACGGTGGTTTTCGATGTGATGAAGACTTCGGGATTCTCTGCGGGAGTATTCTCCCAACGCGTCGTCGACGCCATCAGTGCCTCCTCTTGTGCGGTATCTAAGGTTGATTTTTGAAATGAAATGACTAAAAAGCCAAGAACTCCGAGGACGACAATAACTGCGATAATGATGGTGCTTTTTTTATCCATATGCACATTGTACGCCCCTAAAAGAAGATTGCCCAGAGTATTCGTAACAGCGCATAAATACATGCTCCAAGAAACAAATAAAATGCATACACGTTACCAATTATGAATCCCCACAACAAAAGTACGAAAAGTTTTGCATATTCAAACGGCGAGTGAGCAACCTCTTTAGAAAGTGCTCCCTCACGAAAGATTGTCCAGTCACTCTTTGGGGTCCCCTTGCCCACCCCCGTAGTCGATGCCATTTCCGTACGATCCAATACGGCGATAGTTTTATCGATCCCCACCTGAGCGTCCGCATATGCGCTTTTGCGAAACGACTCTATGTGTCCGATAACAGGAAGTGCGGTCTCAAGCACGGGATCTGGGACGCGGTCGGTAATTTTTTTTGAAACTGTGGGTGAAAGTGTTTCTGGAACGAGGAGCTCTTTTTTCGCCACCTCTTTTACCTCCACAATATTTTTCGTAAGCGGCTGTGTGTCATTTTTATCATTTACACTATCTCCATCAGTATCAGGCAAGAGTGGGTCGGTGCGCAGTTTTTTTTCTTCAATATCTGACAGTCCGTCATTGTCATCATCAACATCAGTGAGATTCCCTATTCCATCTTTGTCAGTATCGATATCGGCAAAACGCTTCACGACACTCGTTGTAGCGACGAGCTCCAGCGAGGCGGATTGTGGTTGCTCCCCCAAGTAGAGCTGTTTGGAAGTTATGATAGCCGAAAGTGCATGATTTCCGCCTGAAACGAGCCAAGGAAAACTTACTACCGATGATGCTCCGCCCCCATCAATAGAAAAATCTTTCTTCGCAATGGTAGTCGTCACATCATACAGCGTAAGTGTTCCATCGAGTCGATAGGCAGTGGAGTTATAGAGAAGCGTATAAACAGTTATTGTCTCTCCTGCAAAAAATGGATCCTTCGAAAACCATAACGAGCGGTCTGGAATTCCTGCAGGAAGAGTGGCTGCATGGAGCAATCCGGGGAGCATGCTGAGGAAAAGTATGCCTAAGATAATGTATTTTTTCATGTCAATGTTCTTTTTTATTTAATTTCTACATCAATTCCACGTATCGATTAAATCCCAGGTCTCCAAAAATTTGAATCGCCCACGTATTCAGCATTCCGAACTGCCCCATAAGCAAGAGGAGTCCGATTACCACAATAAACACCCCTCCAATTTTCGAAATAAGTGAAAGGTATTTCTGAAGCTTCGTGACGTATGTCAGCGCTGAACCATACACAAATGCGACAAGGAGAAATGGGATTGCAAGTCCCAGTGCATATGTCGCCAACAGTGTCGCGCCACTCAGTACCGTTCCCGACACTACCGCAAGGCCAAATATCGCCCCAAGCACGGGACCAAGACATGGACTCCACCCCAAGGAAAACATGAGCCCGAGCATAAATGCCCCACGTTTACTTCCAGCAGGTGGAAGCCATGCACGCATGCGGTCCATGCGAAATAATGGGGGCACTTGAGGAAGACTGAAGACGCCGAGCATAGAAAGCCCGAAAAGGATGATTATTACCCCCCCCACTTGCGCCATGAGTGAGCGGTAGAGTATCAGGTACGTCCCAAGCACGCCCGATGCCATGCCAAATAAAATAAAAATAACGGAGAAACCGGACACAAAAAGTAGTGCGTTCGCGAGTAGCCGATTACGAGAAAATGGCGTAACGCCGGGAGCCTGATTTCCACCTCCGATAAATGCGATATATGCGGGTATAAGTGGCAATGTGCAAGGCGCAAGGAATGTCAGAATTCCTCCAATTAACGCCGAAATATAACTGACTTCAATCATTCCCTTATTTTACCATCAAAAAAGCAACCTCGCTTGATAGTCGCGAGGTTGCTTTTTGTTTATGCTGATTTAGTTATCAGAAACGAGGTCGCCCTTACGTGACCCAGGAAGAGTCAGTGGTAGTTCGGCGAGCGAGATGTTTCTCGGCCTCGTCATGAGTGGTCGTAGTACATTCTGTGTTGCCACAGAGTCGTCTATCTTTTTTTGAACAGTAAGTGCGATACGCTTCTTTTCGAGATCTTTTTGCTCAAGAACTTCGTACACATACATTACTTTCTTTACGTATCCATACTCCCCTGAGTCGTATTGTGAGAGCCAACGCTTCGCACGTGAGGGACCCATGTTATAGGCCACAAGTGCCTCCATTGGCTCAAAGCCATATCTATTTTCGAGTTGCTTCAGGTACTTTGTTCCTGCAAGAATGTTCTGGAAAGGGTCCTTTGGGTCTTTGGCACCCATGGCCGCTGCGGTTCCAGGCATAAGTTGCATTAAGCCCTTTGCGCCCTTATTTGAGACAGCGACAGCATTTCCTTCTGATTCGACAATAATTACCGCGGTAATCATATTTGCGTCATAGTCATGGAGCAGTGCGGCGATATCAACCATTTGCCCATAGGACGTTTCGGTCCGAGCAATAAAATTGTCTACATTCTCCTTAATGTACTTCGTAGAAGCACTCGCAACCACTGGCACCAATGCGAGCGAGAGGAGGAGGGTTGCCATAAACCATGGGTGATGGGGGCGGACCCCCTTCTGTTCACCGACTAAATCGTTTGCATGCATAATTAGGTTGCGAAGTTATTGGTATAAGCTAGGTCTGTTTTCTCTCTCAGCTTCGACATTATTATTATATCATATTTATAAAATAAGTCAATGCATTTTCCATTCCTAACAGGCACTTGGCAATTGTACCTA
>JAYSZV010000052.1:0-2259 GCA_043737875.1 Candidatus Lloydbacteria bacterium | reverse complement strand
ATCAATCGGGCGGAAAAACACGAATCTCATCCGTTTGAGTAAGTCCTATTAAGAGTAGTTTCTTCTTACTCTCCACAGCGACCTTTTTATCCTGTAGGATGTTTTCATATCAGCATATCTGATATTCTTGCCCCGCAAGAGCACTGCAAAAGTAAACCATGAACAATCTTAAGGTCCTCATGTTTTCTGGTGATAGGTCAATTTTTGACCACGACTCTTCGGTGCGCGCGCGATTGCTCGAGCAGGCCAAACTTGTCGGGGTGCTCCATGTCATCGTGTTCACTCCACGAGGGGAAAAGTGGAAGACCCTTCCTCTTGGTAGTCACTTGATGGTGCACCCGACGAGCTCAAGTGGAAAGTGGTCCTATCTTTCCGATGCATACTTCCTTGCGCGTGACATTATCAAAAAGGGTGAATATGCAAACAAGTGGCTCATTACCACGCAAGATCCATTTGAGATTGGGGCATTGGGGTACCTCGTCGCACGCACGCACGGCATACCACTCCACCTCCAGATTCATACTGATCCTTGGAGTCCAGCATGGAGGGGGGAACACGCACTCAATCGTCTGCGCTTTGCGGTAATGCAATTTTTGCTCCACCGTGCATCGGGAATCCGCGTCGTGTCACAGCGCGTCTTTGATCGCGTTATCGGGGAGGGTGTTTTGGAGGATCGGGTCACACGTATGCCCATCTTTACGGATGTCGCATACTGGAATGACACCGCTCCAACATTTGACCTCCATGCATCCTATAAAATGTTCAAAAAAATTATTCTAACGATTGGGCGACTCCAACCCGAGAAAAATTTTCATGGACTTGTGCGCGCATTTCATCGTATTCACAAGGCGCACGATGATACGATGTTGCTCATTGTCGGGAGTGGTCCCGAACGCGAGCGCCTCGTCCTGCTCGCACACTCGTTGGGGCTATCGGAATCGGTCGTGGTGTTGCCGTGGGCGCGTAACGTAGTGTCTTACTATAAAACAAGCGACGTATACGTTCAGCCTTCACGTTATGAAGGATGGGGACTCGCCGTCGTAGAGGCAATGGCGTCGGGTCTCCCTGTGGTGATGACCGATGTTGGGGTGGCGGGGGAACTCGTGAAAAATGGGGAGACGGGGCTTGTTGTCCCCGTTGGCGATGAATCGGCGCTCGTATCAGCACTCTCGGAGGCACTCACCAATGATATACTAAGAAAGAAATTGAAGGAGGGGGCACTGGAGCGCGTCCACACACTCCTATCACACGGTGAAACAATCGAGGCATATAAACAAAGTTGGCATAAGGCATATACACTATGGCACCACGAACACCCAAAAACCAAGAAACGAAAGTAAGCCCCAAAAAAATGTCGCTCAGCAACAAAAAAGTTGTTGTACTGGGAGGGGGCACGGGGACATTTACCGTACTCACGGGGCTGAAGGCGTATCCCTTGGACTTAACTGCGATTGTCACCATGGCAGACGACGGAGGCTCGACGGGGAGGCTCCGTGATGAATTTGGCGTGCTCCCCCCTGGGGATTTGCGCCAATGTCTCGTTGCACTCTCTGACGCAGGAGAGGTAATGCGTAAATTATTCAACCACCGCTTTGAGAAGGGAGAACTCACGGGTCACAGCTTTGGGAATATTTTCATCTCGACGCTTGAGCAAGTGACTGGCTCGCTTGATCAAGCGCTGGATGTTGCGGGGAAAATCTTGAATATCCGCGGTCGTGTCGTACCCGTGACGCTTTCCAAGGTAGAGCTCATCGCAGAACTTAAGAATGGCAAGGTGCTCCACGGCGAGTCTACACTTTCTGACTATCAGCTCGTTTCACGTTTTGGAATAAAGCGCATATTTTTGAAACCGAAAGCAACCGCAAACCCAAAGGCACTTACTGCAATAAAGGAAGCAGACCTCATCATCGTTGGTCCCGGCAACCTCTATGCGTCGCTCATCCCGAATTTTCTCGTCAGCGGTGTGGGTATGGCATTTGTACGCTCGAAGGCAAAAAAAATATATGTGGCAAATTTAATGAATAAACACGGGCACACTGATGATTTTCTTGTGTCGGACTATGTCCGCACACTCGAGGATGCAATAGGCAAAAGTGGAGTCTTTGACGCGGTGGTGTACAACACAAAACAACCGGCACCCGCCTTGGTGCGCAAATATGCCGATGAGGGCGAGCCTGTTGCGTGTGGCGCAGAATGTAAAAAGGGGAGCTATGAGCTGATTGGTGCCAATCTTCTTGCCGATACATTGGCGAAGACCAC
>JAYSZV010000051.1:0-2266 GCA_043737875.1 Candidatus Lloydbacteria bacterium | reverse complement strand
CGCCGGAGTAGAGGAGGCGGTACGCGGTATTACGCCCACTAAGGGAAAGTTTGCTGATGTGGGCAGTGATACTGACGCCGAAAATCCTGTTCGGGAGTATACATTTGAGCCAAGTCCCGAGGAAATCCTCGGAGATTTAATCCCCACGCTCTTTAATATTCAGATATATCATTCTATACTAGAGGCGAATGCGTCCGAGCATTCTGCACGTATGATTGCAATGAAAAACGCTTCCGATAACGCAAAAGAAATTTCCCGTAGCCTTAAACTTCATTTTAACAAAGTCCGACAAGCGGCGATCACGAGGGAAGTCTCAGAAATCGTCGGAGGGATGGAGTCGATGAAAGTAGTTGACGCATAATTAATCATAATAAAATTGTATGGCCATAATCACCAAAGAAGACGTTATAGATGCAATCGATGAGACAAACGAGAATAGACTCGAAATGCTTACCGAGTACTGGCAGTCCCTCCTCGAGGAAGACGGTTCAGACGCAAAGCATCTCGTTTCACATAGTTTGTCCTGCGCCAAGATGCTTTACGCAGCAAAAGGCTATCAAGACACTCTCGACTGGCTCGATGCGATAGGTCTCGAGATCGCGAAAACACACGGAGAAGAAAGTGACCAATACGTCGCATTCATAGAGGATGAGGATCTTGAGAACCTTCGAATGAATGCACTCGACAAAAGTAGTATTGAGGAAGAGGAATCAGAAGATTTTGGCACAGACGAGGAATAAAAATTATTAGGAGTGAATACGATTACACATATGCAAACGAAGACCAACAAAACTGAAGCACAAACAAGCACGGGGACGATAAAGCAGATCATCGGGGCTGTGGTCGACGTACACTTTCCTGACGGTGTCCCATTGGTGTACACCGCACTTGAAGTACAGGGAAAGGGGGGAGCGAAGTCCACCGTCCTTGAGGTGGCGTCACACCTCGGCGGTAATCAGATTCGCTCTATCGCCATGGAGTCCACTGACGGCCTTCGCCGAGGTGACACCGTTATATCGACTGGTGCACCACTCCAAGCACCCGTTGGGGTCAACGTCTTAGGACGCATATGGAACGTACTCGGAGAGGCTATCGACAATGAGCCAATGCCGAAAGATCTCTCTCACTCCTCCATCCATCGTGCACCACCATCTTTTAAAGAGCAGGCAACAAAAACAGAAATTTTTGAAACTGGCATTAAGGCAATTGACCTTATGACTCCTTTTATTAAAGGAGGAAAGGTCGGACTTTTTGGAGGCGCAGGAGTAGGTAAGACCGTCCTCATTCAGGAGCTTATCCGTAATATCGCCACGGAACACAGCGGATACTCCGTCTTCGCGGGTATAGGAGAGCGTACGCGTGAAGGAAATGACCTTTATTACGAAATGAAGGACTCAGGTGTGCTCGCAAAGACCGCACTTGTCTTTGGGCAGATGAACGAAGTACCAGGAGCACGTGCGCGCGTTGCACTTGTCGGACTCACCATGGCAGAGCACTTCCGCGATGTCATGAAGAAAGACGTACTTTTGTTTATGGATAATATTTTCCGCTTTACTCAAGCAGGTTCTGAGGTTTCAGCACTCTTGGGTCGCGTGCCAAGTGCCGTGGGATATCAGCCAACACTCGCTGAAGAGATGGGTAAGCTCCAAGAGCGCATCACTTCGACCGCAGACGGAGCCATTACGTCGGTACAGGCCGTTTACGTGCCTGCGGATGACTTGACCGACCCTGCACCTGCCACGACCTTCGCACACCTTGATGCCACCGTGACACTATCGCGCCCACTCGCTTCGCTTGGAATCTACCCCGCGATTGACCCACTCGAGTCCTCATCACAGGCCCTTGACCCTATGATTGTTGGTGAAGAGCACTACAATGTTGCGACAAAGACCAAGCAGGTACTTCAGCGCTACAAAGACTTACAAGACATTATTGCTATTCTTGGTATCGAAGAACTTTCCGATGAGGACAAGATGCTCGTATATCGCGCACGCAAGATACAGAAATTCCTCTCGCAACCTTTCTTCGTTGGAGAAGCATTCACTGGAACACCCGGAAAGTATGTACCGCTCGCAGAGACTGTGCGTTCGCTAAAGGAAATTCTCGAAGGGAAGCATGACGAGAAAGATGAGCAAGCATTCTATATGAAAGGCACCATCGACGAAGTTTCTTAACTTTAAATTTGGCGAATTACTTCGTTATCTGCGTTGTGAGTCTGGTAGACATATAGCTCATATGCCTACTCAGACATCACTTCCTTGATGCC
>JAYSZV010000050.1:0-5481 GCA_043737875.1 Candidatus Lloydbacteria bacterium | reverse complement strand
ATAATTGATTTTCTATGATAAAACAAATTTTCCTAGACTTGGTAATAGTGATGGTGCTCCCAGTCCTCATTCTTTTTGGATATTTTTACATAAAAAACAATGAGGGAGTTGAACTTCTGACTTCAGAGTTTGAGACCATTGCGCGCCCTGGGCAAGAAGGTAAGCAATTGGGAGCAAAAACTAAAGCAGCACTTGCTGAACTTAATTCTATTAATTTTGATGAGTCGATATTTTCTGACCCATCATTCCTCTCGTTACAAGACTTTACTGAAGAAATAAACACATCACCGCTTCAGCGTGACTACCCATTCAGTACGCCTGACGAGCTCCGTACTATGGTGCGACGCAATTCAGTAAAAACAAATCTTTCCACCCCAGATTATTCTTCGATGTTGAATTCAATAACAGAAAAGAAAAAGTAATTTTTAATTACAGACAGCTCTCCACTCAAAATAGTTTCGCACGAAGCTATTTTTTGTTATAATCGCTATATAGGTATTATGAGTTTTCTCCTCTTTTTAGCCCAAAAAGGACTGTTTCGTGAAGAAGATATTTCAGAACTTACTAAGGAGTCGCAAAAAGCGCTCGGAGGTATCGACGAAGTTCTTTCGAAAGGAGGCATGTCCAGCACCGACGTACTCACACTGAAAAGTGAGTATTATGGCATATCCGCACGAAGCCTCGACGGCATGAAGGTGCCGGTGGAGATACTCAAGTTTATCCCCGAAGAATCTGCGCGACATTACCAAGTTGCCCCGCTCGCTGTTGAAAATCAGGTGCTCGAAATTGGTATTGTTGACCCCGACATGACGCAGGCGCGCGATGCAGTGCAATTCATGGCTGCTAAAATCGGCATGCCTTTTAAGCTCGCGCTTATTTCCCAGATTGATTTCAACGACATCCTTGACCAGTATAAGAACCTCTCAGGTGAAGTGGGTAAAGCACTTTCTGAGCTTGATACGGATGAAAACAAGGTGGCAATCGATAATTCAGTCAACGACAATGTATCCTCTGTCGAAACACATGAACATGTCGTCGAAGCTGGAGGTGAAACAAAAATTGTCGAAGATGCACCAGTCACGAAGATCGTGGCAGTGATACTCAAACATGCCGTTGAGGGTAATGCATCAGACGTACACATCGAACACACGGGAGATAAAATCCGCGTTCGGTTTCGTGTTGATGGAGTCATGTATACATCGCTCATCTTGCCTGCCAATATTCACAGTGCGGTCATCGCGCGTATCAAGATATTGGCACAGCTCAAACTCGATGAGAAACGCAAGCCACAAGACGGACGTTTCAGTGCGCGCATGGATAGCAAGAAAATAGACTTCCGTGTCTCTACGTTTCCTGCGTACTATGGAGAGAAGGTGGTGATGCGTATTCTTGATACGGGAAAAGGGGTCCAAACACTCGACTCAATGGGTCTTTCGCCGTCAGCGCTACAGCTTGTGCGCGATGCTATCCACACTCCATATGGGCTTATTCTCGTCACGGGCCCCACTGGCTCTGGAAAATCCACCACTTTGTATTCGATGTTAAATGAGCTTGATCGCGAGAAGCGCAATGTTATCAGTCTCGAAGATCCAGTTGAATATAATATCCCTGGGGTAAACCAGTCTCAAGTACGCCCGGAGATTGGATACACATTTGCGAGCGGACTGCGCTCAATATTGCGCCAAGACCCAGATATCATCATGGTAGGAGAGATTCGTGACAAAGAGACTGCGCAACTTGCTGTCCAAGCGGCACTCACTGGTCACTTGGTTTTTTCCACGCTCCACACCAATAACGCTGCAGGTGTCATTCCACGCCTTATCGACATGGAAGTCGACCCCTACCTCATCGCCCCGACGCTTATCATGGCTCTTGGTCAGCGCCTCCTACGCACCATGTGCCCTGATTCGAAAAAACCCGTGCCACTTTCGGAGAGCATGAGAATGATGATCGACAAACAATTTTCCGACCTTCCTCAATCAGTGCGCGATACCATTAAAATCCCCGATTCGGTATATGAGGCGGTACCTTCTCCGTCATGTCCATCCGGCACGAAGGGGAGAACAGCGGTGTTTGAGTTTTTGAAAATGGACAAAGAACTGGAGCACATCATACTCACAAACCCAGTGGAACAAGCAGTATATGAGGCTGCGCGCAAAAAGGGGATGCTCACGATGAAAGACGATGCTATTGTGAAGGCGTTTTCTGGGATAATACCTTTTGAAGAGATAAACAATATCGTATAATAAACACCATGCTAAAAGAATCATCCAATCACAATATTCTCATAATCGATGACGACTCGTTTTTACTCGATATGTATGCATTGAAGTTCTCACAAAAGAATTTTAGTGTGAGTACTGCATCAGGCACCTTGGCGGCGCTTGAGAAATTACGTGGCGGACTTTCACCCGAAATTATTGTTGTTGACCTTGTTATGCCCGCGATGGACGGATTTGAGTTTCTCGAGGTTGTGCGCACTGAAGGTTTGGCTGAGGGTGCATTAGTCATTATTCTCTCTAATCTCGGGCAACAAGAAGATATTGACCGTGGGCTCAAGCTCGGCGCGTCTGGCTACATCATTAAGGCTTCAGCAACCCCGTCAGAAGTTGTCGAAAAAGTACTTGAGACAATAGAGAGGAAGTCTAAAAAATAATATTTTCATATGTCGCAAGCTGAATACAAAAAAGAACTTGAAGACCTCGTACTTACGGTCATTCACGAAGGTGCATCCGACATTCATCTTGTCGTGGGGCGACACCCGACAATACGTGTTGCAGGAGAATTAATACCTCTCGTCAAAAAACCCGTGCTTACTGCTGAGGACACTAACGGTATAATTAAAGAGCTTCTTGATGAGCCAAGTTATAAACGCTATCTCGAAGATAAGGAAATTGACTTCTCGTTTTCATTCGGAAAAGAAGCGCGTTTTCGTGGAAACGGATTCTTTCAGAAGGGGACCTCGGCCGTTGCCCTGCGTCTGATTCCTCAGAAAATAAAGACTATCCAAGAACTTGCCCTCCCGCCAATTCTCGAGATGTTCACAAAACGTAAACAAGGTTTCTTTTTGGTAGTGGGTCCCGTTGGGCAAGGTAAGTCCACGACACTCGCTGCGATGATTGAGATGATCAATCGGGAGCGTGCCGAAAACATTATTAGTATTGAAGACCCGATTGAATACGTTTTCACCCCGGACCGCTCCATCATTAGTCAGCGCGAGGTTCGCTTCGACACCAAGGATTTTCAAAGCGCACTCCATGCGTGTTTTCGTGAAGACGTGGACATTATTCTCATCGGAGAAATGCGCGGTAATCAGACCATTTCAACGGCAGTGACAGCTGCGGAAACAGGGCATATGGTGTTCTCGACCCTCCATACGAACAATGCGTCGCAGACCATCGACCGTATCATCGACTCATTTCCCGCTGACCAGCAGGATCAGATCCGTGTACAACTCTCGAGCTCTCTTGCAGGGATATTTTCACAACGCTTAGTTCCTCGTATTTCCGGAGGCCTTGTACCTGCCTACGAACTGCTCATAAATAACCCCGCAGTTGCGAATCTTATTCGTGAACGTCGCACGCACGAAATACCCATGATTATTGAGACGGGGTCAGAGCTTGGTATGATTGATATGAATCGCTCGCTTTCAGAGCTCGTCAAAAAAGGAGAAATAACTGCAGAAAATGCCTACCTCCACTCGTTTAACCCGCGCGCGCTCGAGCGCATGCTTTAATGCTTGTCGCCAAATAACACGTCCTACGTATGCTCTACAGATATAAAGCAATCGATCAAGAAGATGGTGAGGAAAAAAATGGCACCATAGAGGCCGCCACTGTCGACGTCGCGATAGCTGCACTCCAGCGCAGAAAGCTCATCATTGTCACGATTACCGCAGCAGACAATTTGCCATTCTGGGAAAAAGCCCTGACGATGGGGCACACCATTGCGTATCGCGACGTTGTTATCCTTTCTCGGCAGATTTCTACACTGTTTCATGCTCAAGTATCCGCATTACGTGTATTTCAACTTCTTGCACTTGAAGCGGAAAACGATATCTTGAAATTGCGATTGAATGAAGTTGCTGAGGACATTCAAGGTGGCATGTCGCTTTCCAGCTCGCTCAGCAAACACCCCGATGTCTTTACTGATTTTTACGTCAACATGGTGCGCGCAGGTGAAGAGTCAGGAAATCTCTCAGACACATTCAACTATCTTGCTGATTATCTTGATCGTTCATTTGAGCTTATCTCCAAAACAAGAAATGCGTTAATTTACCCCGCATTCGTCATTGTGGTGTTTGTTGTGGTCATGATTCTCATGCTGGTCATCGTCATACCCAAGCTTTCTGCGATAATTCTCGAAACGGGCAAGGAGCTCCCGATATATACGAAGGCGGTGATTGGTGCTTCTAATTTCCTCATCAACTATGGACTATTCTTCTTCATTGTTTTAGTAGTAGCAGGTGTATTTGCGTGGCGCTTTGCACATACGGACACAGGAAAAGAATTTTGGGCACGGTTTTCCCTGTCAGTTCCTTATGTCGGTGATTTGTATAAAAAACTCTACCTCGCACGCATCGCCGACAACCTGAACACCATGCTTTCATCAGGCATTGCGGTTGTTCGTGCAGTCGAAATCGCCGCATCGGTCGTGGGAAATGAGATTTATAAGCAGGCGCTCCTAGAGGCTGCATCAGATGTTCGTGCAGGAGTTTCGCTCTCTGCGTCCATGTCCAAGCACGCAGAAATACCAGGGATGATGGTACAAATGATTAAGGTGGGTGAAGAAACTGGAGAAGTGGGTAGTATATTGGCTACACTCGCCAAGTTTTACAAGCGTGAAGTTGATAATGCCGTAGAGACGCTGATTGGGCTTATTGAGCCGGCAATGATTATTTTGCTTGGTTTGGGTGTGGGAGGGTTGCTGGTTTCAATCCTACTCCCTATCTACGACATTACTGCCTCCTTCTAAATTTCGCCTTATTTTGCCAAATTGCTTTGTTGTCTGCGACGCAAGTTTCGTAGCAGTATAGCTCATACAGCTACAAAACATTGCGTTCTTGACGCCTCGCACTTTATGCAAAATAAAGCGAAATTACGAGAATGGATTTTAGGCGTATTTCGCTGTACTCTGAGTACGACTCGTTTGTTTTTTATAATTTACTTCGTACTGCATCTCGTTTTGCGCATTTCCCCGAGTTTTGGGTGATTCGGTATCTGAAAACCAAACAAAAACCAGTATCTTCAAACTTTTTGTACATATAAAACTTATCCACAGGCGGGGTAAGACTGCGAATATCCTCGCGTGGTACGATATATACATTGCTTCAGAATCGTGGGGCAACTAAATAATCGTGGCTTATTAATTTTTAGTACTATTTTATGTTCACTTCGCTTAAAAATTCAAAGAAAGGTTTCACACTGATTGAACTCCTCGTGGTCATTGCGATCATCGGTATTCTTTCATCGGTTGTGCTTG
>JAYSZV010000049.1:0-5509 GCA_043737875.1 Candidatus Lloydbacteria bacterium | reverse complement strand
GGCCGTGTGCCCACTCATCATCACCGAGGTGAATATATTCCTCACGCACGCACCGTGCATATTCATCGTACTCATGAGTACCTGCGCCCAATATCGACATGTCGATATCAATTAGCAGTGCGCCGTCACCATCATGCTCGGGGTCGGTCTTGTGTGTTGCGGTGAGCTCAATCAATCGTACTGTTTCACTGATGTATGCCTCATCGGTGATGCCGAATACATTGCGCGCATTCATGCGAAAGTAGTTTGCACTGGCGCGTTCATTGTCTCTCCGATGGACATCGTACACCACGTCGTGAAAAAAGATTGCCATGAGGATGGCGTTTGGATTCTTGGCCAAATGTGCAATTTGGTCGAACACGACGATGCACTCGGCGAGATGCGACAATGTGTGATAGTGACGATGCGATTCACAATATTTTCGTGCGAGCAAATCGTAATGATAGAGCAAATGCTCGTGATCATGAGGGCTTTTCACTCTCCGCATGAGTTCGACAAAGCGCCTAGGTAAACGTGCCTCCATTCGGAGTAATTCTGCGTACCGAGATGACATACTTTCCTTTTTTTAATTGAGGAGAACTCATTTCTTTGGACATCCTGACAGAAAATAAAATATCTGCAAGCATGCAGGTATTTTTGGGAAAAAACATAACGCCACGTTTTTGCCTAAACGTGGCGCTATGGTGACTCGACGGTATCCTTCACAATGCATGCACTCTGGCATGATTAACGCTACAGGCGTTAGTGTCATGCGGGAGAATGATTGGCAATCATTACTTTTGCATTGGAGTCTCTCGCGGCGAGTTCTATGAAATTATAGTTCCAAGATACTGCTCTTCACTGCTACTCATCCCCCGTGCTGTAGGCACAGGCGCGCATCGCTCGCGTCGTTCAGAAAGATATACGGACAACCTCTCACATACAATTTTTTACGTCATACGGGAATGTCCTTCCGCTGGAACATAGTGCTCGACCCATTTGCATGGATTTCTCACACTACGTACTATGTGTTTTTCTTCAAAAAATACAGAGTGCGTAATGTGTGAAAATGTTATATACATTATACCCTCTGCAAGAAAACAAGGGACGAGTTATCCCCGTTTTAGGCCTCCGTCCTCCCTATTGGACACCATCATGTGACTGAGAGATAATCGAATTGATGACATTGCATGATTTGACCCCACTATTTAATAGCCTTCCTTCAACTATGCGCTTTCCGGTGTTGTTTGTGGGTCACGGCAACCCCATGAATGCCCTCGAAACCAACCGCTACACGGAAAGCTGGAGGGCGCTTGGGACTACGCTCCCCGTTCCCCATGCAATTCTTTCCATCTCTGCACACTGGCTGACCGAAGGCACGAAAGTCCACATGGTTGAGGAGCCGAAGACAATACATGATTTCTGGGGGTTCCCGAAGGAGTTATATGACGTAACGTATGAGTGTAGCGGTGCACTGAAATTTGCAGGCGCCACGAAAGAACTACTCACACCTCGTGACGTAGGGCTCGATACGGAGTGGGGGCTCGACCATGGAACATGGAGTGTACTGCGCCATCTGTACCCTCTCGCAAATATTCCCGTATATCAAATGAGCATCGACCTCGGACTATCACACCGTGCGCACTACGAACTTGCAGAGTCGCTTCGTCCGCTACGCGAAAAAGGAGTGCTCATCATGGGGAGTGGCAATCTCGTCCACAACTTGGGACGCATTGCATGGGAAGAGGGAGCGAAGCCATACTACTGGGCCGGACACTTTGATGCGCAAGCAAAAAATTTTCTCAGTGATGGCAATCACGATGCCCTTATCGATTATGAAAAACTTGGTGAAGAAGCCGTGCTTTCCATACCTACCCCAGACCATTACTGGCCCATGCTCTATGCGCTTGGGGCCGGCAGTCGCGGGGAGCAAATCACCTTCCCCGTGGAGGGTATCGCGCATGGCTCCATCTCGATGCGTGCCATAAAGATTGGATAAACTCCGTAAAAATATTATGGATGCTATTTCCGAAAATTAAAAAGCCCCTTGGGGGGCCTTGGTTTGTTTTTGTTTTCTTACGATTGCGGGATGCGGAAGAGATGCTCTGTGTCTTTCAGTGGGATAAGCAAATTATGATAGGCCAAATATGAGCACCCTATGACAAAAGCCACCATAAGCAACGTGAGCAACCACACCAACCAAGTTTGCATGGGTACTTTTTCTTCTCTCCTCTCGTCGACATCTTCTCTATCCATACCAGTATTCCTTTCAAGAAAACTTCATACACCATAACTCCAGAAAATTATATGTCAAGAAATAAGGGGTGTGGGCGAGACACGCAGAGAGAAAATTTGCTACACTATAGGTGTTTGTTCATTACGAGCATAATCAAAAAATATGGCAAAAGGAAATAACGCACAGCAGAAAAACAAAAAGAAACCGAAAAAAGTTGTCGCAAAGTAACCGAAAAAATATTTAAAACAACCACGTCATGTGGTTGTTTTCTTATTATGCGTCACCTCGTGCTAAACTCGAGACATGACATGGCTCACCTTTGCAATACTCACCGCATTTTTAGGCTCTCTAGCTTCCCTGTATGAGAAACGCGTGCTCCGTAAGCTCCACTCTATTGATTTTTCAGCAGCGATTGCCTTTATGGCGGCAATTATTACTTCCCCCGTTCTTATTACTACATCATGGGAAAACGTAACGCCAAGCGTTCTCTTCATGTGTTTTGGACTCTCGTTCATTGCAGCGGTGGCCTTTCTAAATGTGACTCGAGGAATTCGTCACATGGAAATAAGCCTTTCATCTCCTTTGTTTCTGCTGAGTCCCCTCATTAGTACTGTATTGGCATTTATCATTCTTGGTGAAGTGATAACGGCCATTCAATTACTCGGGATGCTTATCCTCTTCATTGGTGCGTATATACTCGAAACTCCAGACACACTCCATCCGCATGAATTTGTAAAAAATATTTGGGGGAATATTTATTCACGTTACATTTTACTTGGACTTTTACTCTACGGATTTTCTTCTGTCGGTGACCGCATTGTACTCAAGCACATGAGTGTATCGCCTGTTCTGTATACGGCTATCATTCAATTTTTTATTGCGGTACAATTTCTTTTTCTTACTTGGTACTATCGCGGTTCACCCGTAGCCTCGATGAAGTTTGTGAAGGAGCATTGGGCTCCAATTCTTGTCCTTGCACTCCTCAGCGTTGGCTATCGCGTGGCACAGGGATATGCAGTCTCGTTGGCAGTTGCGGTGGGGCTCGTGATTGCCATCAAGCGCAGCTCTTCGCTCTTCACGACAATCATTGGGGGCGAACTCTTTCATGATCATGGCGTACTACGAAAGTCACTCGCATGTATTGTCATGATGGGAGGAGTGTACTTAATTGCAATGTAGCGTCAATAACAAAAAAAACAGCCCTCGGGGCTGTTTGGTTTGAATTACTTATTACTTATTCTTTATTCTGCACACGAAGAACTGGTGCCCAAAAACGAAGCGGCATGAACATGGCATCACACATAGCTTTGTGTGCAACGAGATATGCATTCGTCTGAAAAGCAATTTGACTGTGAATGAACGTTCGCTGTGCAGTCTGTAATACCTCTCGCGGGAATAAGGCTGGCTTTTCCTTCACGGGGGGTGCTGACGGCGGGACGAACGCTAGCCCAGGGGCGAAAAAGCCCATGAGTGGATTAAATAACATGCAATCTCCTTTAAAAGAACAGAGTGAACAAATCCTCAATCGAGGACACAAAAGAAACGGAATACCGATATTACGATTATGGAGTGCCGATGTCAATATGGTATAGAAAAACACCGCCGTGGCGGTGTTTGATAATTTATTTTGAACGTGAAACATACATATTGCGTTCCTTTGGTGTTACGCGAACTACCCTATCGTTCACATCAAGAACAACTTCTGTAGCCCTCATGGTGAGCAAAACAAGCACCCAATATCCATCAAGGCTTTGACGCGCCACCTGGAAGCGCTCATGTGCTTCTAGGCTCACATCCACACACGAGGAAAACTCTGGGGTACCGGAGCTTGTCGCCTCGCGAAATGCTTCCTCGAAGCCTTTCTCAGACATCAGGTCGAGGTGTTTGGAGGTGATCTCGCTCACCACCTTATCGGAAGACACGCAGTACTTGATACCATTGTCCGAAGGTGGGGTGTCGAGTGTGATTTTTTTGTACCGCAACATCGTGTCGTCCATGGGCAGATATTTCTCTCCGAAGTCCACCATGTAAACGGCAATCTCTGTATTATTACTCTGAATCACCCCAACGGTCACTGTGGTGTCCATTGGTTTCATTAAATCTTCGAGGGACATATATATCCTTTTGTAGAGATAAAAACAATCTGCCCCCATGCAATCACATAGGGCGACAACCCGCAAGTAGAACGTGATATCGAGAAGAATATTAAAGAATATTACGTTAGCTGAATCTATAGCTTCAGCTAAGGTAAAATAGTGAAATCAAGAAATCTATTTGTGCTACAATAAACATATTAGTAGCGTACATTTATATAAGCACCATGGGACGAGGAGATAACAAAATTAAAAAAGAAGCGAAGAAGCCGAAAAAGGTTTCATCAAAAAAATAGTTGGTTGCAGGAAATTATTTTTTGAATAAACGCATGGGCCAGAACATAAAACCACCATTTCGGTGGTTTTATTTTGCGCTTCATCTTCTAGTCATTTAGTGCGTATATAGTAATGAGACAACAGTGGTATTGTTGTTGTGATATTTATTACTAACGCTTTACATTATGCCAACGAAAAGTGCCAGTGCAGATACACAGCAGAATCTCGATGCAGAGAAAGCGCGTTCCGAGCGTGCGAGAGATGCAGAAGCAGAGCGTGGAGATAGACGAAGAAGTGCAGAAGATGATAAAACAGAGCGCGAACAAAAGACTAAGGAAGAAAAAGTGGAGCGTAGTGAGGAGCGCGAAAATGTGAAAAATGAGCGCGAGGAAGAGGCAGAGAAAACACGTGATGCGCGCGCAGATGAGCTCAAAAAAGAAAAAGACCACCGCCAAGAACAAGCCGACCGTGCAAAAGAAGCAGACTAGTGAGGTTGTAAATATTCAGTAAATCGAAGCCACGATAATGCGGGTTTGACAGAAGCGTGGGTCACAATTACTGTGAGAAAGGATTTCCTCATTTGGAGTGGCAGATGTACTTATCTTCTTTGTCTTGTTTATCGTTAGTTTCTGCTTTGGCTGTCGTCGCGCTTTCTGCACTTACTCCGCGTGACTCAATGGCGAGCGAGACCGCGGGTGTGACGTTTCGTACACCACGCCCAGTCCACGAGGTATGTTTCCAAAAAATTGTGGATGGATTGCCGGCGCTCACGCGTCAAACGGCGAGCGTACCGATTTTTAGGAACCGCACACACCTGCGACTCGCAGTGCCTGCTCATAATGACCTGATGTGCACCGCCCCCGAGTGGATGATGAATGCCGTGGTCACCGTGAAAGATGACCGCACGAGAGAGACTTGGTATGGA
>JAYSZV010000048.1:0-2279 GCA_043737875.1 Candidatus Lloydbacteria bacterium | reverse complement strand
AAAGGAACAGCTCTCTTCAATTAAGGAATAGTATGAAAAATATCCTCTCCCTCTTCTCTGGTGCTCATCCAAAGGAGGGAAACGAAGCCTCAGTTACGCACGAAGAACCTTCGCGAGATGTGACATTGTCCGTGAAAGACATTTCGTCCATCGCGTCATCGGTTATTACTACCATCCACCTTGAACAGCGACGACGGTCACGGAATCGCTGGCTCACCTTTTTGTCGCTAATGGCACTGGTCATCGGAACTCTGTTCTTCACTTCGGAAAATACTACCACCAATGTGAGGATAGACACACAGCCCTTCCGTGTTCTCCCGCTCACAGGAACATCCGGAGTGGGACACGTTGCGATGATCCCTATCCTAGGTGACATTGATGGTGAGATTTTAGGTGATCCAGAAGTTGGCAACACCACGCGCTATCTTCATGATGCGCTTATGCTGGCAGAAGAGCACAAAGAGCTCACCGCAGTCATCCTTTATATCAATTCATATGGAGGCGATGCTGTAGCAAGTGCACAAGGATATCAGATGATTAAGGACTTTCGTGCGCGCACGAAAGTCCCCGTGTATGCATTTGTGTCGAAGCACGCATATTCTGGAGGATATTACCTGGCTCTGGGAGCAGATAAAATCATCATGGACCGAGCAGCAAGCGTGGGAAGCATCGGAGTAATTATTCAATACTTCAACACAGCCCCCCTTGGGCAATTACTCGGACTAAATGAAATAGAAATTTCGACTGGACCGATGAAGGCGTGTATTGGACAGTGGAAGAATTTGACGATTGGATGTAAGCAAATGCTACAGCGAGATGTGGATGTGGCATTTCATCAGTTCGTACGTGCAGTCTCGGATTCGCGAAAAATTTCTTACGAGGACTTACTTGCGGAGTCGAAACGCGATGATGGTCGAACCAATGGCTCAATATTTGCATTCGAAGATGCGCTTACGCATGGACTTGTAGACAAAGCACAAAAGCTTGATGAACTCTTCCTCGATATTGCCGAAGCGGCGGGTGCAAAAAAACCACTGAAACAAATCGAATTTGTTCGTTACGATAAGAAAAAAGAATTGCTCGAACGATGGAGCAAAGAAGCACGGATCGCTTTTATGAAGATGTTTTATGACACTACTTCTCCGCGATCAATTCTGAGGGCAGAATAAAACAACCGACCTCGTGGTCGGTTTTTTTTATGACAATTGAGAGTAAAAAACACGCACCGAGGTGCGTGTTGTCTCTTTTTATGTGTTGTATTGCAAATGGGCAATGTCGCCCCATCGCTCCACGATCCATCCGTCACCGACTTCCGAAAAAGTTCTGCGTGTCTCATATCCGAGAATTGATAATCCTGTATTTTCAAGCCGAAATTGATAGCTGTTCAGGTCGTGCGAGGTGAGTGCTTCGCCTCGCTGTGATACCGCCAAAAGTACAGTTGAGAAAGCGCCATGTGTAATGAGTCCGATATGCGTATCAGGGAGCTTATTGATATAACTAAGACCTGAGATGGCACGTGCCTTCAAGTGTGCAAAATTCTCACCATCACCGTAAACAAAATCGGGATTATGGAAGTGTGCACGTCCCTCATGATAGAGCGAAAGGGCATCCGTGTCCGTTGTTAATTTGCCATGCATGACGGTGGGGTGTTTGTTCTCCACAAAGAGTGACGAGGGGATAGGGGTGAGCCCGATTGCCCTCCCGACCAGCGTTGCCGTCTCCATGGCGCGCACGTGGCTACTGGAGATGAGGATTGATATGGGATGTGTTTTATACTCACGCCCGAGTCGATCACCCAGTCTGACTGCCTGCTCACGCCCCACTGGAGTGAGCTGTTCGTCACTCCCTTGAAATCGTCCATTTACGTTCGAGTGTGTTTGTCCGTGACGCATCAGATATAACGTTTTGTGTCTTATTCCCATGGCAGTACTTCCTTCCAGTTTGCCCACGTGAGGCGAGGTTGATGAATGAGATGTCTATTGTACGGCTGATCGTACAATATATGCTTCCATGTCGGAGTGCAAACGCCCGTTATATCTGGCTTGTCATCAATCAAGATGTCTCCATGAACGAGCGTCTTATCCCGCGTAAGGATAATGCGCTCCGTCCACTCCACCCCTAAGTGTTCTTCCACCCACGCAAACTTTTCCGCTACGCAAAAACGATAATTGCGTTTTGGAGAAGTGCAGATACGAACGTCATGCCCCATTTGGAGAAGTGTTTCGAGCGCCTCATGTGCACCCGCAAGAGGTGGCAACGTGCGAAAAAATCCTTCTCGA
>JAYSZV010000047.1:0-2281 GCA_043737875.1 Candidatus Lloydbacteria bacterium | reverse complement strand
CAAGAATGCCGTAAGTACGTGGGAATTGATTTTCTTTTCCGTTGAGCGAGCGAGTTCAATAAGAATAACCATGTCGTCTTCCGTGACGTGTTCTTTGTAGTGCGCCTCAGCACCCTTGTCGTAACGCAACAAGAGCGTAATGCGGAGCTTTTCGAGAATAAGGCGCAAGTAGACCTGCATATTCACTTGTTCGGTATTTGCGCGTCGAATTGCCTCGAGCCCTTTTGATACATCACTCTCTTCAATCGCGAGCAATACTTTATTTACCAAATCATTAGTAGGTGCACCGACAATGCGCGCAACCGTATCAACGTCAATCTTCTTCCCAGATGTAGCACTGATGAGCACCTTCTCGAGCACCGAAAGAGTGTCACGATATGAACCGTCACCAAAGAGCGCGATGATGTCGGACGATGGTCCATCGAGGGGGGTTTTTTCTTTCTTGGCTACATCAATAACGAAGTGCTTCAGCTCATCGAGCGATGGTTCTCGGAAAACGAAAGACTGACAGCGTGAGATGATTGTGTCGGGTACCTTTTCTTTGTCGGTGGTTGCGAGGATAAAAATGACGTGCGCGGGAGGTTCTTCGAGTGTTTTCAGTAGCGCATTCCATGCCTCTTTTGTGAGCATGTGCGCCTCGTCGATGATGTACACCTTGTACGGCGATTCGAACGGCATTGAAAGCACTGCCTCACGGAGTGCACGAATATCGTCGATGGAACGATTGGACGCTGCATCCATTTCATAGATATCAGCGGGCTTAGCCCCCACTGCAGTCGCGAAAATGCGCGCAACGGTAGTCTTCCCCGTTCCCCGTCCTCCAGAAAAGAGGTATGCATGTGAAATAGACTTCTCGTCAATCTCTTTCCGCAAAAGCGCTATAGTCTCTTTTTGCCCGAGAACTTCCTCAAATGTAGTAGGTCGATATTTACGATATAGTGCGAGTTCACTCATTCAAAGAGTATAGCAGAACTCGCACGTCAACAAAAACACCCCGTAAAAGAGGTGTTTTTGAGTGATACGTGAGCGCAATACCTGCCAATCACGTGAGTCTTTACGAACAAACATTCTGACCACCATGGGGAGCACAGAGCTCACCGAGGGCATCATTGGCGTTAGACTTCGCCTCACCAGAGCGACAGCAGGTGTCGGCAGGTTTACCACAGTGGCAATTACCTACTGCATCGAAAACTACAGGTGCCGTAGGGAGCGCACATGTGCCCCCCGCTACTCCTGTCGATGCACATGCACAATTCTGAGTTGGGCCCGTCATTATGCTTTCTTCTTTGTCGCGGGCTTTTTTGCAACAGCCTTTTTTGCTGCTGGCTTCTTGGATACTGCCTTTTTTACTGCTTTGACTACTTTCTTTGCTTCGGATTTCTTGGTCGTGAGGGTGCGTGAAAGTTCTGCCTGCACGTTCTTCCAATTCTGCTTCAATTCTTGTGCAGCGCTGGCCAAATCTTCTTTATCGATAGATTTGACGCTCGAGTATGCACGCATTGTTTCATCAACAATTGCTGCATAGGCTTTCTGATCCAGCTTCTTGAGTTTCTTTGCGCCCTTCATGACATCAGACTGCAAATCGGTAGCCCACTTGGCTGCCTTCTTGCGGTGTGTTGCTGCGGAGTCGCTACCATAAAAATAATATCCCGCTCCGGCTGCTGCTGCCGCTGCGAGTCCGAGACCTACTCCGAGTGCTACTTTCTTCTGACTTACTTTTGCCTTTACCATACGATGATAAATAAATTAATTAATTATGCTCACGAGCTTCGCTCTTCTTTTTCTTACGAGGAGAAGCGTTGCGTGCATGTATATTACCAAAAAAATCCATAAAATGCTTTATCTTTACCCCCTCATCACGCACTTTTTTACGTAGGATTTGCATGTCGCCACGTATGTCGTCGCTTTCGTCACGTATGTTACGAACTACATAGTCAGCACTCCGCAATATTCTAATGACATAGAAGAGCGCAACTAACATGAATACTCCACCCAGAACGACCACTGCGGTGGTGACTGCGAAAAACACATCCATTTTCAAAAAATCTGTCATATGTATACCAATAGTATACCGTTTCAATATGCTGATATGCAAATGATTTGAATTGGAAACATGGAGAAAATTCTCCCTCAAAAAATATTACTCAAACAAAATGAAAGCGAGATGAACGCAAGAGTTACGCATCAGTAGATTGGGTACATAAAAAAACCCCTACGAGGGGTTTTGGTTTTTCTTTCCGTATTTTGAGCGGGCAATGTGTGTGAGTTTATGTAAGACCAC
>JAYSZV010000046.1:0-5543 GCA_043737875.1 Candidatus Lloydbacteria bacterium | reverse complement strand
AAAAGCGCCTTAAAAGGCGCTTTTGTTTTTACGAGTGGAGATGAGAAAGCAATCTGCATTGCTTTCGTACGGGGGCGAAAAGCGGAGCCATATCGAGTCAGCAGACGAGATGGCGAGCTAGGGTCGTGAAAATTTGTTTGCGGCGGCAAGCAAATTATTCCTGACCACACCCGCCATCGTTCGAATAATATTAATATGAGTTAAGATTCTGCCAAATCCAAATAAGCGGTACACCCCCTGCGCCCAATGAGGCAATTATAGAAAAGATTTTATTTACCCAACTATATTTATTTGCGTCGAGGTGTTGAGGGGCTTTTGTTTCAAATCCGAGCATCTTCTGTCTATAGGCGTAGTATCTGTCTGAAAAAAGAATAGCTAGGGCGTCTGAAAAAAATACAACTGATACTCCCCCACAGAATAGGAAGAAGATTGTACTCATTGCTTACAGTGTTATAGGGCCAAACATTATGGGATACGCAAGAAGCAACAGCCAAACTCCTAGAAAAATTACACCTGCTCGAAACATGAACCACATGAATGGCGTTTTCCAAATTTCTGGGTTGCAAACAAAAAGCCACGATGCCCATCCCTTCTTCTCTTGAACTCGTTCTGCTTGTCGCACATAATACTCCTGAAACTTTCGCGCCAGGGCGACCACATGAGTAAGAGCATATAAGCCTACTCCTGCGATAGCAATGGAAGTTAGTATCTTAAGAAAAATCATATATTATATTTCTAGGGTACTTCCTTTGATTTCTTCTTCATTCAAATCAATAGGATAAGAGTCTAATTTATTTTCATGCATAATAAAAAGTATAGCATTAAAGCTGTATTATTTAGTATTCAAAAAATACTTTTATATTAAATATCCTTCTTCTGAGAGCCACTGAACTTGGAGGATTTAGAAACCCTCGACCAACCTGCCAGCAGGCGAAACCACGAGGGGCGGGCTGCGAGTTCATCGAGTGCCGACGCAATGAAACCCGTAGCCGAACCTGCCATCTCCCGAGCACTCACAGAACCCCCATCTTGACAACGCATGGAAATATAGTATGGTGCTTTTAGTTATCGTGACCGTTCTTACTCAACCGCTCAAGGAGACAAAAATGGCTGAAAGCACAGTGTCGGTGGATCACAAGCATGAGGCAATAAGGTGGCTCAACGTCGCACGCGGGGTGGGCAATGCAGTTGGATGCATTGAAGAAATGCACAAGCATCTTAAGCTTGGCAATCACACCCTTTCGGACATTCAAACGAGTGAGGAGGGCCTGAAGGTGGTGGTCCGTGACTATCACAAGCGTGAAGCACAAAAGTGGCTTAATGGCGCACGCGGAGCGGGCAAAGCAGTTGGGTGTATCGCCTACATGCGCGAACATCTCGCGCTCGGCAAACACACTCTCAAAGACATTGGTACCGACGAAGCAGAGCTTGAAAGATTGCTGAAAAAGGTCGCCTAAACCCGCCTCCGAGAAAAACTCGCTTCGGCGGGTTTTTTATTTGCAATTAAACTAATTAAAAACTCGTACCGCCACTCTGCAGCGCCCCACACACTCATTCACGTATTCATCATCTTCGTTCGTTACTATTAAATTTCGAGTCATGGCACAGTAAATACATGCCATGAAACGCAATTTCATGGAAGCATACGTCCAACACATATTCTCCCAACTCTCGGAGTTTTCATTCGTCATCGCGCTTTTCGCACCACTACTTGGTGGCGAAATTGCGATACTTGGCCTAGCGTTTCTTGCGGGGCAAGGTACGTTTTCTTTGTGGGGAATAATTTTGGGTAGCTTCGTGGGAATGCTCCTGCTTGATGTGGGTTGGTTCCTACTATTGCGCTTTCCTCCATTTGAAAAGTTAAGAAAATCTTGGGGTGACACATCAGTGCGCTACAAAAAAATGGAAGCACGTATCGAGTTACTTGCCCACCAAAATGACGTATTTATATTATTCATATCAAAATTGCTCATAGGTACGCGTGTGTTAATTCTGGCGTATCTGAGTTTACGGAAAATATCGCTTCTCCGATTTTTGACATACGACAGTATCGCCACTTTTGTATGGGCGCTCGCGCTCGGGTATCTTGGCTTTGCGTCGGGTCGCGGATATCTAAGCGCCATGGAGAATTCAGGGACACTCTTGATGCAGATAATGTTTATTGGCGGGTTTGTCGCCCTCTGCTATGTATCCATTTTGCTTTTCAGGCAGTGGATTCTCCGCGTATGAAAAATATTTCACAGCAATTACCGAAGCGTGAATTTATTTTTATCCATGGCTATACAGGAAGCACGTCAGACTTCAATGGATTACCAGAATTACTTGGTCGAAAATTTAGCGCAAAAGTGTCGTGCCCCCTGCTTCCGGGACATGGCACAACGGTCGACGACCTCATTGGACTCACGCAAGAAGATTTATTTTCTTCGCTTGAACTTCAGATAAAGGACGCGGTAGTACAGGGTAAGCACGTGGTACTCATCGGTCTCAGCATGGGTGCGCAAGTGGCGCTATACATGGCGTCAAAATATAAAGTTCGGGGCGTCATCGCCATTGCCGTCACCCATCAGTTCAAGTTTCCGCTTAACCTGTCCCTCGTCGGACACATAGGCTTATTGAAACGACACTGGAAGAAACGCTACACAATGGATGAGAATTTTTTTCACGCGCAGAACAAAAATATCTTTTACGATGAAATGCTATCGGATGGCTGGTTTATTGCGCGAAAACTACGCACACTTGTTGCCAATCGCGCACACCATATCGACCAACCCGTACTGTTCATTCATTCAGCAAATGAACGACTCGCCGATCCATCCGCCATTGCAACGCTCAGCAAGATGATTACTGGGCATTCCACAGTGAAGCTTCTCCGCAGCGACAGTCATAATATATTTTATTCTTCTGCGCACAATCTCGCGAGCACGCACATCATTTCCTTCATTGATGAGGTGGGATTATTTCAGGAATCTCCAGAGAATGTGGCGTATAGAGAAAAAGTGACAGCTATCATACCTGCATATGACGAGGGGCTACGCATCGAGAAGGTACTCACTACGCTTTCTCAAATTCCATTTATCGATGAGATTATAGTTGTTGACGACGGATCAAACGATGACACTGCGTCACGCGTGCGTGCATTTCACGGAGTGACACTCATCGAAAACGAACGAAATATTGGGAAGGCGGGGAGCATGGAGAGAGGTGTTGCGCGTGCACGTAATGATGTCATATTTTTTTGCGATGCTGATTTGAGGGGATTTAGGAGAGAGCATGTGGAGGCTATCATCAGCCCCGTACTCGAAGGTTCGCACGACATGTACATAGGGATGCGGGGAAATTTCATGCAACGTGCCGTGCGCTTATGGGGACTGAACTCCGGAGAACGAGCACTGCGCAAGCATACGTGGAATACTCTGCCCAATTTTTACAAGCATCGCTATCGCGTTGAAGCAGGACTGAATCGGCACGTAAAAGAGTGTGGGCAAAAGGGGATGGGATGGAAAATCTTTGACTATACGCAGCCCATCAAAGAATCAAAATATGGGATTATACGAGGCACAATATTACGCTTATGGATGAATGTTGATGTTGCCACTGCTTATGTTGCTTACCCGCTAATAAAACTCATCTCGTTCCGCGCCCACCAGTTCATGGGAATGAAAAAAATTGAGACTCACCTTACTAAAGCATAATTTTTCACACCAACCTTTCTTCATGCAAACATAATCCACATAAATGGTATACTGGAAATTATTTACATTTTATTACCATTTATCGTATGAAGAATATGAAAAAAACATTCATTGTGGGGACATTGCTTGTGGCACTCTCCCTTAGTAGCAGTGCTTCGGTAGCATTTGCGCAAACTACGACAGGAGCGCAAGCGAGCACCACGACAACCGTCGACCAATCAGCGCAGTCAACACTGCTCATGAAGCAGATCGAGATGCTGAAAGCTCAGATTATGGAATTACAAAAATCACAAGTTGCACTACAGCAAAATGTTGCGCAATTGCAGGAAGAGCTCAAACTCGTGCGCATTTTGAAGCGAGGCGACAAGGGTGATGATGTAAAACTCCTTCAGGAAATGCTCGGGACTGACGCAACAATTTTCAATGGAGAAGCAACGGGATTTTTTGGTCCAAAGACCATGGAGGCAATCAAGAAACTCCAAGAAAAAATGGGGCTCGACCCCGTAGGTGCTGTTGGTCCGAAGACCCTTGAGCGACTGAACAAGATTCTTTCAGAAGGAGCGGGTCACTCAGGTAAAATTCCTCCAGGTCTCTTGAAGGAGCATGGACGTGGCATCATGATACCGCTTAAATCAGTGGGCGATGCAGGTGTGATGGGTTTTGCGGGCGTGTCGATGATGGACGCACCAATGACATCCAGCACAGGCACCATGGCCACAAGTGGCAAAATTAAAGTACACATTGAGCTTTGGGAGAAAAAAATGACTGTAGGCAGTACAACAGGCACAGCAACGGCAATAATGAGTCGCCCTGCACACATTCACACTGGTTCTTGCGAACAGCAAGGCGGAATTAAATGGCCGCTCAATCCAGTCGTAAATGGCCGCTCAGAAACCACACTCGACATCTCCATTCAGGATCTTGTGACGGCGATGCCTCTCTATATCAACGTCCATAAGTCTGCCGAAGAATTGGCGACAGCCGTTTCTTGTGGAGACATCAAAAAGCCTTCCCGAATATGGAAAAAGCATGACATGGACTGGGACAAAAAGATGGGAGACATGATGGAGGATAAAAATCACATGAGCAATAGTGGCAAAGGCTCGCACATGTGGAGTAGCTCCTCAACGCATCAATTTGGACGAGGGTCACAGATGCGTGACAGTTCCTCTGTTGTCGAAGCGCGTAAGTTTGATATCGTTGGATCAAACTTTGCATTTGACGTGAAGGAGATTCGCGTGAAGAAGGGTGACGTGGTAAAGCTTAAGCTTAAATCCGCAGATGGTTTTCACGACATTGTTATCAATGAATTCAACGTTCGCTCAAAGCAGATAAATACGGGAGCTGATACTGACGTAGTCTTCACTGCTGACAAAGCAGGTACATTCGAATACTACTGTTCGGTGGGCAATCATCGCGCAATGGGAATGATTGGAAAGTTGATAGTGGAGTAAACACTTTAAAAGAAAATTACGTATCGACTAAAGCGACTGTGGGCACTTGCCCGCAGTCGCTTTAGTTACTCGAAACTGTGCACTGTTGACGATATGTGTTTTTTAGGGCAAAACTATGGATAGCATCTTGTACATTTACAACACATAAGGAAATACGAATGGAAACAAATTCTTCGCGCCACAGTGGTGAAAAACGGATTTATGCGACCTCTATTCATGCAAAAAAAACGATCAGCACTATTGGTGCGGACATTATTGGGGAGCCACAAGTAGCGCTGGTGACATTGGGGATGGGGACATTCACTTTCGAGGTTGTGCTTTTTTCTTGTGACCCATTAGAGTATCTTTTGAAGAAAAAAGTAGCAAAAAATGAAACTACAGTTGAGTGTCGTATAGG
>JAYSZV010000045.1:0-2293 GCA_043737875.1 Candidatus Lloydbacteria bacterium | reverse complement strand
CCCTGAGACCGCCGTGCGCAAAATCTGAGCGACGCGGGCAGATGTAAGGCCAACTTGGGCTGCCTTACTGCGGTCGATGCTGATGGTGAATTGTGTACTGTCATCACGAAGCGAAGTCTGCACATCAAGGGTGCCAGGGATTTCCGTAAGTAATTTTTCTGCCTTTGCTGTTGCGAGTGTCAGCTCATTCAAATCATCGCCAAGAAACTTGATGGACACAGGGTCACCAGACGGCGGACCATTGTTTCCTTGCGCCACCTTAACGTCCGCACTTGTGATGGGGGAAAGTTGAGTGCGCAGGTCATCGACAATTTCCGTAGAGGTCTTGTCCCTATCCTTGGTGAGAAGCACGGTAATGTTGGCGAGCTTTGTTCCGCTCCCGCCTCCCGTATCACTGAATGCGGAGCTCGCTCCTACGGTGGTCACGAAAGATGCGGCGTAGAGATAGTTATAGAGAATTTCTTCGACTTCTCGTGTGGAGAAATCGGTAACGGCAAGGGGTGTGCCTTGAGGTTTTTCAATTGCCACATAGATAAAGTCCTGATCGTCCTGTGGGAAAAACGAAACTTTGACCAATCCAACAAAAGGGAAGGAGAGTGACAATATGAGTCCAACAATCATCAGCGCAAGAAAGCGAGTTTGCGTACGCTTGCTCTCGAGGATTCGCCCCAAGAATCGTTTGTACCATGTTTGTATGTGTACAGCGTATTCTTCTTGAATATCTTCGAATTTATTTTTATGCTCCTTGGTAATGACGATGGCAAGGAGAGGGACAAAACCAAGCGCTACGACCAGTGAGGCAATGAGTACAAAGATAAGTGTGAAGGGAATCGATGCGATGAATTTTCCAACAATGCCTGAGAGGAAAAAGAGAGGAGCAAAAAAAGCCACCGTTGCCATGGTTCCTGCGATGAGTGGCCATGCGTACTCCTTGATTGAGGCAGCCGCCGCCTCGTCCGCATTCCCGTAGCGCTTGAGTCGTGTGTGTATGGCTTCCGTGATCACAATGCCCGAATCGACAAGAATACCAATGGCCAATATGAGTGAAAATAGTGAAAGAAAGTTGATGGTATTACCAGACGCATACAAACCAATGAATGCAATGACAAAAGAAAGCGGTATGGAGAGTGCGGCAACTACCGACTCACGCCAACCGATAGTGAGAAAGAGCATGAGCATGACAAGCGCGACCGTTTCCAGTCCCACGCGTGTGAGTTCTTTTAAATCTTTTTCGACAAGCGCACCGCGGTCAAACGAGACGACAATATCTGCTCCGACGAGTAGAGTTTCCCTTAGCTCTTCCACGCGAATGTTTACATTTTCCGCAATTTTCGTTACATCCCCACCTGCTTTTTTGTAGACTGAAAGGGTGAGTGCCTGCATCGAAGGCTTGCCGTCGACAGACTGACGCGAGAATGTTCTCGGTGCTTCAAGTCCATCAAACGTCATTGCGATATCACGGAGGTATACGGGGACACCATTTTGTGAAGCAATTGTTATGTCAGGTAATTGTGAGGGTTCCTCTAGTCCACCTGCAAACTTAATAGGGTAGTCGATGTCGGAAACAGTAATGTTGCCAATAGGGAATGACGCGTTTGCTCCTGCGATAGCACCGAGCACTGCCTCAACGCTGATGCCGTATTTCTCGAGCATCTGTTTTTTGAGTACGACTCCAACCTCGCGATTACGCGTACCCGATATTTCTACTTTTGATACCCCGCCAATTTTTTTCAGCTCGTCTTTGAGGTTATCGCCAAGCTCTGTGAGCTCTCGCTCAGACACATCAGCGGACGCAGATATAATGAGTATTGGTTGATCTGAAAAGTTTACACGCGAGACAAAAGGCTCATCAGCGTCTGTTGGGAATGAGACCTTTGCTTTGTCGACCGCATCTTTCAAGTCCTGAATTGATTTGTCGATATCTGCGCTTGCGTTGAACTGCGCAGAAACAATTGAGACACCTTCACGTGATGATGAGGTGACCGTATCAATGTTTTCGAGGTTGGCTATCTCGTCTTCAAGTTTATTGGTGATAAGTTTTTCTGTGTCTTCGGCTCCTGCGCCACGTAGAGTTGTCGTCACAATGCCAAACGGAATAATCACCTCAGGCGATGATTCTTTGGGTATGAGAAAAAGAGAGTATATTCCACCCAAACTGAGTGCCGCAATGAGCATGTACGTAAATGCGCGCTTATTGAGAAAAAATATCCAGAGGTTGTGCATAGTGATTTAGTGAGGAAATTTATTGTACAAGTACGCTCATCCCTTCTTGGAGTCCACGCGCGTCGGTCAC
>JAYSZV010000044.1:0-2298 GCA_043737875.1 Candidatus Lloydbacteria bacterium | reverse complement strand
GTATTTGTGTATTATTCTCGACAATTTTTGCTATGTTGGGGCTTCATTATTTCTTCATCCCTCTTGTTTTGGTTGATTATTTAGCTCTTGACTTTCTTTATACTCTTGCCTATTATTGAGGAATCACCACGAAAGAGACCCTGGTGCGGTTCCGTCCGCATTGGGGGCTTTTTCTTTTTATGTAGCCAAATTAGCTTGCTGATCATCAAGATACGAAATTTTCGCACCTGTTCGCTTCAGTAGGATTGAGCATTTTTTGGGTAACGCGGGAGAAATAATTGTGCGCAATTTATCTTTTTCAATCAAGAATGAAACAAGGGTTGCATAATCCCCATCACTGGATATCAGCACCATCGAATTACACTTATTCTCATATGCGTCTCTCATCATGTGGACGACGATATCCGCATCGCAATTTCCTTTGACTTTGCCGTTATTATCATACGTTACGTCTTTGAATATAAGTGTATATCCTGCCTCCTGCAGGCTTGTATAAATGTTTTTGTATTTTGGAACAAGCCCCAAAAAAAGATATGCATGCTCAACTGAATACTTTTCCTTGAGCCATACGCGAAACTTTACATAATCAAGTGTCCAACCAAGTTGCTTGGCTGCTTTATGTAGGTTCGCTCCGTCGATATACGCATAATTCTTTTCTTCAACTTTCATACTGCTATTTATATCATATTTGAACAAAAAACCGCACGACCGCCGCAAAACCAAGTTGAATCCATGAGGACTATTGTATCAAAAAATTATACCTTGTATCCCCGCTAAAACTATTCGCCTATTCGCGCGAATTAGAGAATAGATTTGGTGTAGGTGAAGGTGTGGGGGGAGGAGCCGTTTAGGGTGAGTTTGCCTTCGTGTTTGAGGACGGTGAGGAGGCGGGTGGCGGTGGTGCCTGAGCATTCGAGAGCCTCCATCACGTCTTTATGCGTAATGTGGGTGATGTGCTCCTCTGTGCCAAACATCGCGAGGATGGCGGACTTTTTCTCCTGCATGAGCTCGTGCCTCTTCTCAGTCCCCTCGCGACTTAAGTTGATGAGAAAATCTTTGTGTATGGACGCGACCTCCTCGTCTGTTGGCGGTGGACAAACAGCTGGCTCGGGAGCACGGTCGCGATAGACGATTTTCTCCACTATCCTATCCACTGGTTTTTCTACTAGTTTCTCAACTATTTTCTCGACTTCGACAATCTTCTCGACTTCGACAATCTTCTCCACTATCTTTTCGACTGGCTTTTCAACTATTTTTTCGACAATGACTTCTTTCACCACTTCCTTAATCACCCCCTTAACCACTTCCCTCTCCACAATCTTCTCAACCACCCGTGGTTCCTCCATTGCCTGCGCTGGCGCAGGCTCGGGCTCAAGTACTGGTTCAGAACTATTCGCCAATTCGCGCGAATTAGAGAATAGAACCGGAAGAGAAACTTCCTCAGGCGCAGATACGAGCGTATCTGCTGGTGGTGCAACAGTAGTGTTGCTCGCCTCTGTCACCGTGTCTGCCTTATTCTCATCCATATACTCACATTGTATCAAAAAACTATGCACCAGCTAGAAAAATTAAACCCACGTATTTTTCGTTATAACGGACCTATCCCACTTTTCTTTTTCAACAACAAGACAATCTCATCCTTCCACATATCGTCTCCATAGGCTGCTCCGTTGTTTACAGACTTTCTGATCTCCATTACCTCATCATCATTTTGCATTTGATTAATCCATTTTCTGTACTGATGAGGTAATGGAGCAGGAGGCACTGCCAGTAGGGATTTTTCTTTCGGGCTACCTGATATGCGCCTGTATGCACTTCCCCACTTCCACATCTCAGGCGCGCCCACCAGCTTTGCCCGTGCCGGGTTTCGTTCGATGTATTTGAGCACACTGAGTACGTATCGATCGCTATCAACAAGGAACGATTTATAGCGCCCTTGATAGACGTGACCACCGCCGATAGTCTTATGTTCCGCATGATAGCGGGTGGCATGAGTTGTGGTGAGCCAATGCATGAAGGTGCCGATATCTCCATCATGGAGTGAATATAATAAAAGATGCCAATGATTAGGCATGATGGAGTATGCCACAATACGCATGCCAAACTGCTCCTTTGCTTCTTCAAGGAGTTCTTCAAAAAGTTGATAGTCTTTCTCATTGTGAAAGATCGTCACACGACCGTTTGCACGATTGATCACATGATAGACATATCCCCCAACATCAATACGCGGAGGCCTTGGCATGACATATACTATACCACATTTTTTCTACAATATGAGGGTCTGACCCCTCAGGCGAG
>JAYSZV010000043.1:0-2308 GCA_043737875.1 Candidatus Lloydbacteria bacterium | reverse complement strand
TCAGGTTTTTCCTAATTCCTAGCGCTGAAGAGGCAAATCCTAATTTTGTCTTTGGGGTCACTGCAACAGACACCTACTCGGGAGTCGACTATTATACTTTTAGCATAGATGGTGGCAAACCAGAGGTGTGGCGTGACGATGGCACTCATCAATTTCGCTATCGCTCCGTGAAATCTGGGACACATCAAATCGTGGCTACCGCCTTTGATCGCGCAGGGAATACCGTATTTCAAACACTCTCGTTTGAGGTGGGGCAACTCGATACACCAGTCGTAATGCTCAATGACGAAACGTTGCGGGAGGGAGCGAGGCTCTCTCTGTCGCTTCGCGCGAAGGCCGGGAATGATGTGAGCGTTGCTATCGCGCGCAATGGTGGGGAGCCAATTTACGAAAAGTTTACGGTCCCAGCACCAGGAGAGACTAGTGTCACAAGTATGCACAAACTCCAGGCGGGGACATATCACGTGTGGGCTGTTGCAGAAAATGGAGACGGTATGACGTCTAAAGAAAGTGATCGTGTGTCCGTCACTGTCTCGGCGTCACTCTTCGGTCTCATGTCGCGCCATCCGTTCATACCCATAGCACTACTCGCCCTTCTTTTGCTTTGTGCGTTCGCCTTGCGTATGTGGAAAAAACTGATTGCTGTACCGAATGAGGCGGTGAGTGAAGTTCACGTAAGAGACAAACTGCAAAAGCCACAAATTCAGGGAGCAGTAGTTCTGCAGACGCGAGCCAAGAACGCGCGTATCAATGTCTCACGCGTTACAACATAGACCTGAGGTCGTTTTGTAGTCCTAAAACAAACTGATAAGGAGTTTCACATCAGCCCAAGTTATCTTGGAGTCACCATTGAGGTCATAGCGCGCATCGTATGCTCGAAATGTTTTGAGATAAAGGGTATTTACATCAGCGATGCTCAATACTCCGTCATCATTAATATCTGGACTCATCTTGCTCGCATCTCGGGTATACAGAGTAAGAATATTACTCCCCGATATAACATTGGTACCCTCCCCGTTATTCGCAAGTAACTGCCCGTCCCTCATGGCTACTGTAGCCTTGCCTTCTTTTAACACTCTAAAATTAACGACAAAAACATTTCCAATTATTGGAGCCTCAGCTTTTGCACCGATGATTCCACCAGAAAAATTCAACACTCCTTGTTCGTTTGAATAAAATGGTTCTTCTGCCCACAAATCAACACTCGAAGTAATGCGTGAAATGGATTCTACTGTGAGCGTATCAGCAGAGAAAACAATCGTGCCCCCCACCGCGTTTACGGGAGTCTTCGTGGAAATTTCAAGAGTCACGGGAATTTGGTCTCCCACAACTGAGAAGTTTTTTGATTCTGTGCTGAAGAAAAAAACATTACCTGTACCAAGTACACCAGTGGAGCTAACAATAACTAAAAAAATAATTGGTGTGCTGAGGATAATCTTATTCTGATGAGTGGCAAAAAATTTTTTAAACATGTGTCTATCTTCTCACGTTTCACTTGGGAGTTGCAACAAGTATTGCGGAAATATAATTATGTTCTCTGATTTGTGTGCTTTAAAAGCATCGCGCAATTCTTGTTTTTGCAAGCAGTAAAGATTAGAAATATGGGGAGTGGCATTCTGTGTGCAAAACATTCGTTAACGAGCCTTGTGTGTCGAAATTTATGCGTGTCTCGGGTGAACCGAGCACAAAATAATATTTAATAATTTTCTTTGCATGAGTAATCCACAGTCTCTTAATTCTTGGAATTATTTTGTGTATTGGATTGGTAAAATAAACCTACTCGGTAAGAAGAATCTTGTCAGAGGAAATTATAAATGTTGCTTTGGAAAAAATCACATTTCGTAGTTAAACTACGCGCGGTTCTCGCGAGTTTTTTGCTACTTGGAATATTGCTTTCCCCCACCCAACTCGCCCTCGCAGAAACCTCCCTCTTCCCCAAGCAGGTCAACTACCAAGCCAAGCTCACCACTGCCTCCAACGTCGCAGTCGCAGACGGAACGTACAACGTCGCATTCCGTCTGTACGCGAGCCCCGTCTCCGCCACCACCACCAATATCTGGGAAGAAATGCACAATACTGGAGGAACCCGTGTCCAAGTCACCAACGGCCTTCTTTCCGTGATGTTGGGACAAGTCACCTCACTTGCGAGCATCAACTTCAATCAAACCCTGTACCTCGGTGTGGAGATTGGAGGCACGAGTACTCCCGTATGGGATGGAGAAATGTCTCCCCGCAAGCAACTCGGCGCAGTTCCCGCAGCATTAGTTGCTGACACACTCGACGGACTCGACTCACAGAACTTTGTCCG
>JAYSZV010000042.1:0-12196 GCA_043737875.1 Candidatus Lloydbacteria bacterium | reverse complement strand
CAAAGTAGTGAACATGGAGGGCGTGCATATCAAAGACGTCACGAAATCAACATTTAAAGAAAAATTCGATCTCGTCGTCATCGATGTATCATTCATCTCGGTCGAAAAAGTCCTTCCGTTCGTAAAAGATCTGTTGAAAAAGGATGGCGCAATCATTGTACTCGTCAAACCGCAATTTGAAGTTGGCAAAAGTGATATTAAGAAAGGCATTGTCACTGACCCCATGCTCCATGCGAAGGTTGCGGGAAGAATAGAAACAGTAATCTACGAAATGGGATTTCATGTTGCCGGAGTCGTGGCATCCCCCATTCTCGGTGGAGACGGCAATAAAGAATTCCTCCTCTACGCACATCTTGGTGAACCAAAGGTATAGCGTTATACTACGAGAGTATTTGCACGCTAGCGATGAAGTAAAACACCTTCATGATTACCTTCTACCAAAAAACAATCACTACGAAGAAATTAAAAACCTTCCCTGAATTTAAGGTCGGGTCTTGGGTGCACGTCGAGGATCCTACGGAAGCCGATTTCAACACACTTGCCGATACGCTCCAGCTTGACCGTGGACTACTCTCTGACGCCACCGACCCCTACGAAGTACCGCGTGTTGAAGTGGACGGGGGAGTCACGTATATTTTTACACGTATTCCATATGAGGAAGAGGGGAAGATATATACCGCACCAGTACTTCTTGGACTTGCAGATTCTTTTGTTTTTACGGTCAGTCGCAAGAAACTCACGTTTTTTAATCGATTCATTGATGGGAAAATTGAATTTCATACAACCCAAAAAGTGCGATTTTTACTCCAAATACTTGCAGGCGTTGACGCGGAGTACGCACGGTTTATTACGCTTATCAACAAGGAGGTGCGCCGTCTTTCTGCACGCCTTTCGGGTACGATAGAAAATCGTGATATTATTCGCTTCGTGAATTTTGAAGCGATTTTGAATGACCTCCTCGATGCACTCGTTCCGACAAACTCCGCACTTTCCAAACTCCTCTCGGGTAAGTTTCTGACCCTTCGCGAAGAGGATAAAGAATTCGCTGAAGATGTGTATCTCTCGAACGGACAACTTGTCGACCTGTGTCGTTCAAACCTGCGCGCCATCATGAACATTCGCAATGCCTATTCCACCATTATGACCAACAATCTTAATCGTGTGATAAAGCTGCTCACTGCGCTTACCATTATTTTCATGATTCCCAATATCATTGCTGGTGTATATGGTATGAATGTACCTCTTCCTTTTCAGGGTTCACCGTATGCATTTTGGATTATTGCCGTAGCAGGGGGCGTGATGACTGGAGGGGCACTATGGATATTCAAATCAAAAGAGCTCCTCTAGGAGCTCTTTTTGTGAGTGAAGATTTTTCTAACGTCGTCTATCTTCGTACGGGCGCATCCGTGACAATCTTTAAGATTTTCTTGTGGTCATCGAGAATACTGTAAAGATTAAGGTCTTTTTTGTCGATCGCTGCGTGTTGACGTAGGACATTATCTTCGAGGTATTTTTCGAGAGGATTCCAGAAATCGCTTCCCACAAGGATAACGGGAACTTTCCGTATTTTCCCCGTTTGCATTAAGGTGACAATCTCAAAGAATTCATCCAGTGTGCCAAATCCTCCAGGGTAAAAGATATATGCTTCTGCAGAAAAAGACATCGTTGTCTTGCGCGAGAAGAAATAATAAAATGAAAGCGAGTCTGTTACATAGGGGTTGATGACCTGTTCATGAGGGAGCTCGATGTTGAGTCCTATGGATTCACCCCCTGACTCTTTTGCACCCCTATTTGCAGCCTCCATAATTCCAGGGCCTCCGCCAGTAATGACCGCATATCCAAGCTTCACAAGCTCAGACCCAAGCATGCGAGCGTCTTTGTAGTGCACATTGCTCGGCTTGAATCGCGCCGAACCATAAATCGTTACTGATTTGGGGTATTTTTTTACAAACTTTAATCCACGATCGAACTCGCCTGCAATACGTGAGGCGCGTTGGTTTTTTGCGCCATGCGCAAGCTCCTCGATGGTGTGAGGGTCACGATTAATTTTTGCTTCTGGTAGGTTGATGCAAATGAGATCTCTGTTCGTGCTATCTGTAGATTTTTGGTTGGGTATCATAGTTTTCCAGTATAACATCAGAGTGAAATACCCGCACCCAGATTCATTTTTGACTTCATGTTGGTTGCTCTTTACGCATGATATACTAGATATATTGTGCCCGAATTTCTCAAAAATGTTGGTAATCTCAAGCTGTATATCCATAAAAACAGTGAGGATGCTGCTGATTTTTTCGCCAAGGATATTTCACGAAAATTAAAAGAATTTCGCGACACCGAGCGGCGAGACGTACTTTTTCTGACCTCGGGAGGTTCTTCACTTACCGTGCTCGACCGCATCGCCCCAGAAGTCATCGGCCCGTATCTCACTATTGGTATTTTTGATGAGCGATTCGACCCCACAAATAAATCTTCGAACTATGCACAATTTCGTAAAACCGATTTTTATAAGAGCGCGGTACAGCGGGGCTGTCGTCTGATCGACACCTCGACAGGGAAGCATCAAACGATGGAAGACCTCGCCAATGCATATGAAAATGAATTACGCAGTTGGCGCGCACGACACCCACGCGGTGCAATCATGGCTACGCTTGGTGTGGCGCTGAATGGTCACACTGCGGGTATCATGCCATTCCCAGAGGACCCACCCAAGTTTCACGAGCTCTTTGAGCGCGAGCGATGGATAGTGGCATACGATGCGAAGCGCAAGGATGTATTTAATTTGCGCGTCACTACAACATTTACATTTTTACGCTATGTCGATATCGTCGGTGTGTATGTTGTAGGAAAAAAGAAGGGGAAAATATTTCGCTCGCTTATCGAAGAAAATAACCCTGCAATTCTCCCCGCGAGCATCATCAAGACTTTGCCACGAGGTGCAGTATATACCGACCAAGCCCTCATAGAGGAGGCGGGGTATGCGCTTCCACTACGCTTAAACTCATAATCTCATTTCTGAACATTCATGCAACGCGTACTTAAATTTCTTCTCTATGCTATCGGCTTCGTAGCTTTCGTATTGGGTAGTACGCTTTTTGTACTTGATCACAAAGACACTATTGCGCGCGAGCACGCACTGCGCGCCCCGCCCGAGCATCAAGCCATGCAGGCTACTTCGTCACGTTCGACTACGAAAGCAACGGCGACCACGACTTCTACGCAAAACATAAAACCGGCTCCACCTCAGGCAAAAGCAAAACCCACGATCATTACGCCTCCTCCACCCGCTCCTGCTCCAGTGAAGAAAACTGAAGTGGCAAGCATGCCCACCATGCCACCAAATGGTGTTTCTGTTGTTGCGACTTCGTCACTCGCAACAACGACGGTGACTATCGTACAAAAAATAGTGAGTGCTGTCCCGTCGAGCGTGGGAGCACTCAATCAGGCAGATATCTTCACGCTTACCAACGTTGAACGCGTCAAAGCGGGCCTCCCCCCGCTGACGTTTAACGCAAAATTAAGCGATATCGCACTCGCGAAAGCCAAAGACATGAATGCGAAACAATATTTCGCCCACGTGTCACCGACGGGTGTAGATATTGGTATGCTTGCAGTAGAATTTGGCTATGAGTATCTCAATATTGGTGAAAATCTTGCGTTGGGTAATTTTGACTCGAGTCAGGACGTCGTCACGGGGTGGATGAACTCGCCAGGACACCGCGCAAACATTTTGCATACGAGTTATACAGAAATTGGTATCGGTGTTATCGTCGGTACGTACGAAGGAAGACAGGTTTGGTTTGCAGTACAAGAGTTTGGTCGCCCAATGAGTTCCTGCCCTCAGGCTGACCAAGTGCTGAAGCAGAGGATTGCTACATATCAAGAACAGTTGAGGACACTTGAGGCGACGATGACAATACTACGAGGAGAAATAGAGTCATCGGGACTCTCACGATCCGAATATAACAATAAAGCGAATGAATACAACGCAATTGTGGTGCTATATAACAATGTGGTTGCGATGACCAAGCAGGACATCGCCATATATAATCTGCAGGCAGATGTGTACAATGCGTGCCTTGGACTCAAATAATTGTCTAAATTATTGCCAATGGGGGTGAATTTGCTAGGATGAGTGTCAGATAGTTTTTCGAAAAGGAATACTCATGCAACGACTTATGAGTGTAATTGGGGTTCCTTTCGCCTTAGGGGGAAGTGAGCCCGGTCCAGCAAAAGGTCCTCGCTCATTCATTGAGCACGGACTGTTGAATGACTTGAGGCAACATGGATATGAGGCGACTTATTTGGATATTGTGGCAGAAAGTGCAAATCCAAGTGTTTTCTCTCATCGCGAAACAGGGGGCACTCTACATTCGGCAAATGCCGTACGTGAGATCACCCGTCTCGCGGGGGCACACACGTTCGTCGCGCATCGTACGGGGCGGATCCCACTTATTCTTGGTGGTGACCACTCCGTCTCCATGGGCACGCTTCCGCAATTTCTTGATCCCTCCATTACGACGAGTAAAAAAGTGGGACTATTGTGGATTGATGCACATTACGATGCGCACACGCCGAAGACGTCTCACTCACACTACGCAAATGGACTACCCCTCGCTTCAGTCTTGGGGAGAGGTGATAGTACGCTTGGGAGCTACCGAAATAGCGAAGGGAATCAGACACTTAAGCGTCTACGGTTTTCTCCTCGAAATGTACTCCATATTGGTGCAGGTGACACTGATTGTGAGCCTGAAGAAAGTGCGCTCCTCAAGAAACTCCATGTCGGGACCGTTACCATGCGTGATATCCGCGCTTGTGATGTCGATGCATTTGTAGGGCCACTTCGAGAATTACTCGGGCGTGTCGACCACCTCATTGTGACAATTGACCTTGATGCAATCCATCAGGATTATGCTCCAGGGGTTTCTTTCCGGAGTCAGCATGGGATGCTTCCGTTTCAGGCATTCCTCATCGGTGACATGATTGCAAAAAGTGGCAAGCTCCGTCAGCTTGAAATTATGGAATACAATCCTGATTTTGAAGTTTATCTACAGGATCAGCCCCTCACGCAGATGTTTGTCACTGACTTCCTTTCGCACATTCTCGCACAATAAAAAAAACCCCGTCATTACGACGGGGTTATTTGTTCACTGAAAAACATTCTTACGCAATTCGAGGAGAAGATGTAATGTCTTCTATGGTTTGCTTTATGGCACCCATCACAAAATCAATTTCATCTGCGTTGATAACGAGTGGGGGAGTAAAGCGCACAGTTTTTTGCGCAACGCCGGCCATGACACCATTTTTGAGGAGTGTCGCACATACAAGGTCAGGCGAAGCAACATTGGGGTCAAATTCGACTCCAATAAAAAGCCCTTTTCCTCGTACATCTTTGATTACCGAGCTATTAAGCGCATTTAACTGTTCAAGAAAGTAGTTTCCCATACGAAGTGAATTGGACACTAGTGCGTAGTCGTCTCGCGTGATGAGTTCAAGCGACTTGCTTGCAACCGCACAGGGCAGGGCCGTGCCACCAAAAGTGCTTCCGTGGGAACCTGGGTCAAAGCAGTCGATGACCTCTTTGATGGTCGCAAATGCCGAAACCGCAACATACTGCCCAAGTGCTTTTCCAAGAATAACACCATCAGGGTGTACTCCGGACCAGTCACCTCCAAAAAGCATTCCCGTACGACCGAGCCCCGTTTGAATCTCATCAAAAATAAGGAGTACTTTTTCTTGAGAGCAGAGTTCGCGTACATCCTTCAAATAGCCAAGTGGGGGGATGACAATTCCACCTTCGCCCTGTATGGGTTCAACGATGAATGCAGCAGTGTTCGGTGTAATTGCTCTACGTAGTGCTTCGATGTCTCCGTAGGGTACGTTTACGTATCCAGATGGAAATGGACCAAAGTCCTTGCGATATTTTTTTGTCGCAGAAAGCGCAACGGCATTGAGTGTCCGACCGTGAAAGTTGCCTTCCGCGGAAATGACTTCAGCCATATTTGCAGGAACATTCTTTGCTCGATATGCCCAGCGACGTGCACCTTTTATCGCTGTGTCTACCGCTTCAGCGCCCGTGTTCATGAGAATGGCCCTGTCTTGTTGGGTGAACCTTACAATTTCTTGCAAGAGGCGGGGCTGGGTGTCATTGATGAATCGGTTTGGTGCACTCGTCATTTTGAAGAGTTGTGAAATTGCCGCACCGATGAGCTCGATGTTGCCATGTCCACTCGCAATAGCTGAGTAGGTGGCAATACAGTCGAGGTATCTTTTCCCCGACTTGTCCCACACCCAGCATCCTTCTGCTCGGTCGAGCACGAGACTGTGTTCGCGGAAGTAGTGCTGTGCACCAAATGTGTCCTGCATGCGCAAGAGCATTTCTTGGTCATCAGTCACCGTGGCACTTCCCACGAGTTCTTCGAGATTAACCATCAGTCGAGCAAGTGTTCTTTTGAACTTTTTTGCACGCTTGTCTGAAAGATACATCTTTTTCTCCTATTTATTGCGTCAAACAACGATATTTCTCTCCTAGTCCTACCACGCATTATGGACGTTGGCAATCATGCGTGGTGCATATCAGACCCTCACAAACTTCTTTGACAGAGAGCCCCCTGCGTTGTAGTTTAAATGAGGAATGTTTTTTAAAGGAGTGTTCCATGACATTACGTACTCGACTGACGAGGGAGTTTGGTCGCAAGGTGTATCCCAACCCCAAAGACCCTTTGGTTATTGAGCAAATCGAAGCAGGAATGCGCGAATTTGAAGCACGATATATGGGGCACACTGTCCCGTGGGTGCTGAATGGCGAATCCATCTATGCGTCGGCTAAGGGTTGTTTTGAAACTCGAGATCCCAATAACCCGACAGTGGTCATTGGTCGTTTCCCACACTTCGACCCCCAGCATATGGATTTGGAATCATACTTGCCTCGCATTCGTCATGCGGGCGAGGAATTTTTTCGCAGTACTACACCGACTACTCGTGTGCAATTACTTCTGAAAATTTCAGAAGTTGCACAGAAACGTTTTTGGCTACTGTGTGCTGCAAAGGCATATGAGCAAGGTCAAAATCGTGCCGAACAAATCGGTGAGACCGACGAGGAGGTGGATTTCCCACTTGCCAATGCGATGTATCTTGAAGAACTTCATTCCGAGCGTTTGCTCCCTACACCTCAATTTGCAGGTGACATAAATGGAAAGTGCTATCTTCCACACGGAGTTTTTCTCGACATAGAGCCATTTAATTTTCCTGGGGCTATTCCCATGGACATGATGACTAAGGCACTCGCAATGGGTAACGCCGTCATCAGTAAGCCATCACCGAAGTCTGCATACTCTGGCTATCTCGCCTTTGAGACGGTAAAGATTGCGTTTCAAGAGATGAATATTCCTTGGCACGGCGTCATCAACTTCGCCCCAGGTGGAAAAGAGGTGGTGGATGCAATGCTCGCGAGTCCGCATATTTCTGGCCTGTCGTTTACGGGTAGCACACTCGTGCTGAACGAAATTAAAGAAAAGCATGGCAAGATGCTTCGTAATGGATTCGCGGGGACAAAGGCACCGCTTGTCATCGGCTCCGCGGAAACAAGTGGGGTCAATCCGTTTTTTGTTCTTCCCGATGCAGACCCCGTGTATGCAGCGGGTGAGTATGTGAAAGCTGTTGTCGGGAGGCAAGGTCAGAAATGTTCCAGTGCCCGTGTGGCATTTGTGCATGATGCACATTTTGACGCATTCGCTTCAGCGCTTCGTGAGAAGCTCGACGCACTCGTGTATGGCGACGTAAAGTATGGAGCAGATATCGGCGCAATGGCAACTGATTTTGATCGATGTGCAGTCGGACGTAAGGTCGAGTATGCGCTATCGCGTGAAGGTGGGGTCACTACGCTTTTGCACAGGAAACAAGGGTGTACTGGACCAGGATTCAATTTTCCGCCAACAATTATGTTGGCTCGGACTGAGGCGCTTCAGTGTGCGCGCCGCGCTCATGAAATCATGAATACGGAGTACTTTGGACCGGTTTCAACGGTGGTTCGCTATTGTGGCATCAAAGAAGTCTATGACCTCCTCAGGCTCTCAGAGTTCGCTCTAACGGGCGCATTCTTTACTCAAAACGTTGAAAGTTTTATCGAGATGCTCCGAGTCATGCCTGCAGGAAATTTGTACTGGAACAGGAAGTGCACCGGAGCACTCGTGGATTCAGAATGCTTTGGAGGATTGCGGTCCGCCTCGTCTCCAGTGGGAATAAAAGGGAAGGCCTCACTTCATCTCTTTGCTTCGCAACAAACCTTCTCAGGATTTTATCCCAAGAGTGTGAGTTCCGTGCAGAAACGAGAGTTTGTCGCGCTACTTGAGTCCGCCGGATTTGTTCTTTCTAAAAAATAAACACACTTTGTAAGCCCCTCATGTCAAGGTTAAACCTTGACATGAGGATGCACCGCCCATTTCGGGGCGGTTTTTATTTCCCCTAAATACTTATTTGCCGACACGCCTTGCCTTCCCACGAATTTCTTGTAGGGTGAGGTGAGTAGCAATTTCTTTTCATAGATACACATTTAGGAGGTACATCATGACCGAAACTATCGGGAATGAAAAGGCAGAAGATAAAGTCGAGAAAGCAAAAAACCCTTACGAATGTATGCCCGAAGGGATACAACAGCTTTGGGATGAGCGGTACTTCAACTCTACCAAGTTGCGCACACTCCTATTGAGTGCGGACGCAGTGCTGACGTGGGCATTCATTCTGTGGGTGGGATTTGCCATGTTGATGAGCGTCCTCTACGGATACTCGCCGTCACGGTTCCCGCTCCACCTTGAGTATTCGTACTCTCTCGGCGTCTTTTTTGTGTATTACGCATTGGTGGGTTTTGCGCGTCGCCAAACAGAGAAGTTTATTGTGAAGCTTCGTGCGCAACGCCCTGGAGTTAAAGAGGGCGATTTGAAACGCCCATTCCGAGAGGACGAAGACCCATGGCTTGCGCGCGGTGCATTCGGACTGCGCAAAACACTGGGCATTCCACGCCGGGGACTTGGTCAGTACATGGTGGTTATCTTTCAGTTCCTCTCTGGGTTTGTCTACGTGGGCAATTATTTCCTCTATATTTTGTGGAAGGGAAATGTCGCTGATACCAACTACCCGAGCGTACTGTGGGTCATGCATGCTGTCATCACGGGCGGTGGACTGCTCATTATTATCAAGTATGGTGGATTCCTGATCGACACGAAGCGACTTCTCGCCGCACTCGAGAATATCGTGGGTACCGTTATCTTTAGACAGGGCACGACAACACACACGGAGACCGTTGTGAGTGCACAACCCACAGAAGAAGGGAAGTGTCCACCTGAGAGAAAAGAAAAGTAATAAACTTCCCACCACGCAAATTGCGTGGTGGTTTTTTATTACATTTATTTTGTGTCCACTAATCGCAACGGGAAATATATTGCGCAAATCATAATCACTCCCAGTAGGGTAAATAATCCCGAAAGTGTAATCAGATTGGTCTGAAGCAGGAAGCTTGCGAGTAAGGGGGCGCAGATGAATGCGAGCGGGCGTGAGCGCCTGAAGTGTCCCATGAGCTCCGTATTGCCACCGTCTATTTGTTTAAAGAAATATGTTTCAGCCATTGATTCGACTGTCGCCGCTCCAATACGTCCGACAAAGAGGAGTGCCCCCCATGCAATTAGCGTAAGTGCATGTGAAGAGAAATACGGTATCGCAAACGATGTTAGCGCCATCAAGAGGAACCCAGCGACGAGGAGCTCCTTTTCACCAATGTACTTATCAGAAATTTTTCCTTCAGGGTATGGGACGAGTACAAATGCCGATAGTGCAAACGCCATGATAATACCAAAGTCGCCGTATGATATGCCGAGCGTGTCGTGAAAATAAATTGGGGAGTAGATGACCATCCATGCGTAGAAGAAGTGCAAGAAAAAATTAGCGGAGAGGATGTGTCCGATACTCGGATTTTTCTTTGCGGTGTTATGAGACATGAGGAGTGGAGCATCGTCATACTTGAGATCCTCGAAGTCGCTGAAGTAGCGCATGATAATAAATATGGTCGGCACCATGATGGTTGCACCAACGAGATAGACCAACTGAAAACCAGACTGCTCGATGATTACACCAGCAAGAAAGGGTGGCAGGAGCCATGCAATCGACCCAATCGTCATAAATAAACCACGAATTGAGCCGGTATTTTCATTCTTTGAGTAACGCTCGAGGAAGACATCAAAATTGAAATAGAGAATCGACGTGAGCGCAGTTTCAATCATGAAAATTGGAATGATAAGCCATGCAGAATCAAACATGGCGAGACCCAAAAGAAGCGCAGAGTGGAGGATGAGTATACCGAGTGTCCAGAGGTAGTTTCCAAAGCGTCGGAGTATCCGTGGGGCCGTCATGAGGGCAAGTATCGTCACGAGCGAGGCGAGTGTGTAGATGGTGCCCACCATGTCGTCGGGGTTCGCCCACACCGCTTTTTCGGAAAGTGATGGAGTACGACTTATGGCGTCTTTCAGATATGAGGAATCAATGTACAGCGTGAGTGATATCTGTGCTGAGAAAATAAACATCAGTATCGAAAGCACCACAAAGGCTTTTTTCTCCGAAAGGGTCGTATGTTTGAATAGCATCAAGTCAGTATAACAAAAACCAAGGTATTTCTCCTTGGTTTTTACACCCCAATTCGTTCTCGTTATATTCCCAACAGAACAGGAATGACCATGGGTTGCTTCTGCGTCATTTGAAATAGGAACTTCCCCACTTCATCGCGAACGTCCTCCTTCACATACTCAAAGTTGACGCTATGCATGTCTTTTCCGCAGGCATCCTCTACTGTCTTCTTGACGATAAGTCGCGCTTGATTCAAGAGCTCTTGGGACTCACGGACATAGACGAATCCACGGGCGATGATGTCGGGTGACTTCATAAGCTTTCCTGTCTGCATGTCGACAGTGGCCACAATGACCACGATACCGTCTTCTGCGAGCATCTGGCGGTCGCGCAAGACGACTTCTTGGAGATTGCCGACTGCAAAGCCGTCCACCATGATATCTTCTTTTGGTGCCGAGACTGCGAGTTTGATCATCTTCATACCGTCCTCTCGGATCTCCATAATGGAGCCGTTATCCGCAATGATGGTATTTTCCTTCGGAATACCTGTGGCCTGTGCGACGTCCACGTGTGAACGAAGCATGTAATGGTAGCCGTGAAGCGGGATGAAGAAGCGAGGATTGATGTGCGAAATAATCCACATCGACTCATCGCGATAGGAATGTCCTGAAGAATGCACGTCCGATGTTTCATAGTGCACCACACGCGCCCCTTGGCGTGACAGGAGGTCCTTGAGCTTCTGCACCGCACGCTCGTTACCGGGAACGACCGATGACGAGAAGAGTACCATGTCACTCTCAGTAATCTTGATGTGCTTGTGTTTCTTCTGTGCAACACGCATGAGTACCGCAAAGGGGTCACCTTGGGCGCCCGTCACGAGCATCACAATGCGCTCAGGAGGGTAGTTGCCCATTTCTTCCATAGGAATGACGGTGCCTTTCTTGTACTCGAAGAGTTTTGCTTTTTGAGCAAGTTCAATGTTGGTCTTCATACTTCGTCCATCGATAACAACCTTGCGATTGTGCTTGTCAGCAAACTCAATGACCTTGATGAGGCGTTCAAGGAGCGAGGAAAATGTGGCGACAATAACGCGTCCACGAGCCTCTTTGATGAGCTTCTCAATCGTGTCATGCACGACGGGTTCTGGGATAGAGAATCCCGGCTTCTGGCAGTTCGTCGAATCTGCCATAAGGAGAAGTATCTTCTCGTTTTTAAATTTCGCATATTCCTTGAGCTCGTCGTCAGTGGGTATTCCGCCAACATGGTCGAGCTTGAGGTCGCCGGTGTGCACAATTCCACCATAGGGAGTTTCGACAATGATACCCATTGAGTCGGGGATCGTATGCGTTACCTTAAAGAAGCGCACTGCGGTGTCGGTAAATGAGATGCGCTCATCGGTCTCAACGATCTTCAGATTCATGGGAGCAAGGTCGGGGAACTCATCATGACGTTTCTGCATCAAAAGTGCAGTAAGGTTTCTTGCATACACAGGAGGGTTACCGAGGAGTGGAAGGATATACGGAAGTCCACCAATGTGGTCAAGATGTCCGTGGGTGATGAAGATACCGCGCACTTTTTCTTTGCGCTC
>JAYSZV010000041.1:0-2317 GCA_043737875.1 Candidatus Lloydbacteria bacterium | reverse complement strand
CAATTTATCTTCATTGGATTCCCCGATGTAAAAGGACTCGACGAAGTGCATCCATTCTCGCTCTCATCGAAACCTGACGGTACCTGCATCTCGATAGGCGTTAAGGGGCTTGGCGATTATACATCCCGTCTTAAAGAGCTTCGCCCCGGAATGCGCGCATCTATCGAAGGACCTTTTGGGCGCACATCATACGCTTATTACCCGCGCAAAGAACAAATATGGATTGCGGGAGGTATCGGCATCACTCCATTTCTGGGCATGGCACGCAGTCTGTCACCTTACAATGGCTACAAAGTAGATTTGTATTACTCCGCAGCGACAACAGAAGACGCAGCGTTTGATTCCGAACTTCGCGCAATCGCAGAGGCGAATCCCAACTTTAGGCTTGTGCCATGGTATGGAAAAGAGAAAGGATTCCTCTCCGCTGATGCAATCGCCAAAGAGAGTCAGGGGCTTCTTGGGAAAGAGCTCTTTGTGTGCGGACCACCTCCGATGATGAACTCACTCAAAGCGCAATTTGCGAAATGGAAAGTTCCCGTAACGAACATCCACTCCGAGGAATTCTCAATGACCTAATCTGAATTTCTACTTCTACTCCTTACTTACTACTAACTTATAAAATATGTGGCTCAAACATGCAGTAGCATATACACTCATTTTTTTCTCTCTCTCCATATTTGGATTTGTAGTGTACGCCTTGTTGGGTAAGTAGGTTGCCTGCACATCTTGCCACCTCGCCATTGTAGTGTTCGCCTGGTATCGTTACGCATATTGAAGATTGACGCATCTTGCGACACTCCATACAGTGAAGAGAGATGTACCGTGCGGACGGAGAACGATAATGGATGACAAGAACGAGTTGATTCCCGCGCTTGAAATATATATTAAAGACTTTCAGAAGATGGTAGTAGAAATCGACGAGGCAATTTTTGTCGCACGAGGTCATGCACCTTGCGCGGGGTATGTTGCCGAGGATTTACCAAAGAGGCCACTTTCTGGTTTGCCGAACAACGCGATGGCGATGTTTTTGACTATGACACTCGAGCAGTCGAATGTTGATACAACCAATATTGCGCAATTTCCAAAAACTTTGGAAAGCTATATTTTCTCACGGAGAGGAATTATGCGCATGCTGCATCGTATTTTCTTTGACCCCGTGCGGACTGGGGTTGCAGATGCGCACATAAAAGACATGTGGTTTATTGCTGGCATAGGAATGGTGCGTGAGCGCGTATTATTTCGCAAGGAATGGTTCCCCCGCGCAGGACAGCGCACTGCGGATGGACTCGCTCGGTATGCCCATGTTTTTGGTGAACATTTGTTCACTGAAATATCACAGTTACGCAAAATATTAAACAAGGAACGACCCAATCCTCAACTGCTCGATATAAAGCTCACGCAGTATTTGGTGATGAAAGCACTAATCAACGGTTACTCAAAGGAGGAAGCCATTGCGCTCATCATGGGTGATTAGCACCGCACTATCAGGGCCATCAGGTCTATAATGATAGCGCGGTTTTTTTCTTGCCATTATCTGGTCGTGGTACAATCCTTGCATGTCACAGACCGCACGATTTGATGAAGCGTATAAGCATTTGAACAAAGAACAGCAGATGGCGGTGGACACCATCGACGGACCCGTGATGGTGATTGCGGGCCCCGGCACAGGAAAGACGCAGGTCTTGGCACTTCGAGTAGGCAATATTCTCAAAAAGACGGACACTCGTCCGGGAAATATTCTTTGCCTCACGTTCACTGATGCTGCGGCAATCAACATGCGTGAGCGTCTCGCTCGCCTCATCGGCGCTGAGGGGTACAAGGTCGCGGTGCACACCTTCCATAGTTTCGCGAGTGATATTATCGGAAACTATCCTGAACATTTCTATAACGGTGCAGATTTTCTTCCTGCAGATAATTTAAAGCAACTCGAAATTCTCGAAGAGGTATTCGCAGAGCTCCCTCGAAGCAATCCGCTTTCGTCGAAGCATCAAGATACATACACATACTTAAACGACGCAAAGAAAGCGATTCAGTCACTCAAGCGCGCAGGGCTTTCCCCTCTAGAATTTAGTTCTATCATCGAAGAAAATAAAAAAAGTATCGGGAAGATATCCTTAGGGATTGAAAAAGTGTTCGGTGAGCGACTCTCACAAAAAAGCATAGAACTTGTCACCACGCTCGCAAGTACACTCGCCGAAGCACCACCCAAGGAGCCTCGTCTTACGCACTCGCTCGCTCATGCGGTTGCACAATCACTTTCCCGAGCGGTTGCACTGGCACAAGAGACAGGGAAGACCGCTCCACTTTCTGCATGGAA
>JAYSZV010000040.1:0-2329 GCA_043737875.1 Candidatus Lloydbacteria bacterium | reverse complement strand
TCGTATTGCGTGAGATGTTTAAACGATTTTCGCCCAGAGTGTTTTTGCATACCTTCTATGTTACAAGAAGTTGCATTTCAAAGGAGAATTATCAATTTCTCTATATTATAAAGTTATCCCAAAATACCTCTAATTTCACGAATTCTCCTGGACTCTTAAAACGGGATGAGATGCGGTGGCGCCGAAGTAGGTGTGTCTGCGAAGTAAGGACTCAATAAAATGCGCACCACCCCCAACGCAACCTCAACTCCTGATTCTGGATGAGCTGCGAGGCGACGAGACCTCTGTGTCGGAGAGGACTTAGTCTGCCTAAGTTCTCCCGACCAGAGATTGAAGTCAACAAAGCAGATCGCCAGAATCAGGAGTTGAGGGGGTCAATCATGTTGAGCTGGAGTGCCTCAGCCTTCTTCATCACCTGATCCCCATACGTCGCCGCCCAGCTCGATCGACTACACTTGCTTCCTGAAAAATACCGACATGCCGCATCGCGCTCTCCCGTATATGAGCCGGGTTTTGCACCCAAGTCCGTCAAATAGAGTCCCGCCGCCATGAATGCATCGCGCGCAACCCACGGGTCTGCAGTTTCTGTGCCAAGGGCTTTTTTAATACGATCCTCGAACAACACCCATGTTGACGGGATGAACTGTGCCGCACCCATCGCTCCACCCCACCCCACTGCTTGTGGACACGACACGCGCGTCGTAAATGGGTCTCGTCCCAGGTCACCCACAATTCGGAAAAATGGTGGCACGTCGCGTGTGGGATTCATGACCTTTGGCATCGCCACACCGCTATTGGCACCAACACCAGCCCCCGTATCACGATTCTTCAGATAACATGAGCCCTGATTTTTACCAAAACTCGACTCTTGCTGAAACACCGCCAAGAGGAATGCGGGGCGTATCCCCGTCTGCCCAGACACGAACACCGAATAGTCGTACGCCTTACCAAAAGAAATCTCCCCCGTATCACGGAGTGCGAACAGTGCCGCGCGAATTTCGGATGCCCGCTTCTTGCGATCACCCAAGACTTTCGAATATTCTTTCTCTTTATTTTTTGTAATGGAAAGCAATCGCTTTTTTTGCGCCTCGTTTGATTCTACAAGTTTTTTATTTCGCTCAAGTTCGGCCTTGGCATCACTCTCTGCTTCTTTGCGCGTTTCAAGTGCATCTTGTGCTGCAATATTTTCTGCCTTTGCGCTCTTGAGTGCATCCGCAGATGACTTCAGCCCCCCACGAATCGCATCGAATGAATCGAGGTCAAGAAAAAAACTCGATAAGTCGTCGCCAGACAAGAGCATCTCAGGCAGTGATGCTTGGTCTATCTCGTTAGTCTTCCGCACGAGTTGCGCCAACGACTGCTTTTCTCGTTCGATACGTTGCGCAAGACTTCTTACGGTACGTGCCTTGTCCGCGATGCCGTCACCCAAGCGGGAGATTTGAAGATTTTTTGCCTTGATATTCAAATTGGCTTTATTGATATTGGCATTCAAGAGATTGATATCTCGACCAAGGCTCACCCCCTCGCCCTTTAAGTCTGTAATGGTTGTATTGAGTCCCTTAATTTCTTGATTGATGTCCGCGAGTTCAGCTTCGAGCTTTGCTTGCTGTTCCGGAGTATTGGGGGGTGTCGTTTGCGCCAAGAGATATACGGGGTATGCGAAAAGACCGAGTAGGAGGAAGGCTGCGAGAATAAGTCGCCCATACCCAAAACGGAGCATATCAACAAAACGATGCATATACATATAGAACAATTATAGCCTTATGTTGTGACGAAAACAAAAACCCCACAACGGTGGGGTTTTTGAGCGGCAGATACGCGAGAGAGCGATGAATTACTTTGTGTCTTCGGTTGCTTCTCCTTCTTCCTCTTTCTTGCCTTTCTTCTCGACTTCGATAGCAGACATGTCGATTGGGGCGACTGGTGTCTCTTCTTCTTCATGTGCCACGGTAACTCCCGCGATGACCTCCGTAAGTGGAGCGAGGATGCGGACACCGTCTGCGACTGTGAGGTCTGCGATGGTGATTTGACTATCCATTGCGACAAGCTGAGCGAGGTCGACAACAAAGTGTTGTGGGAGTTTTCCGGGAAGTGCTTCGATGCGGACTTCGTGCATGAGGCGCATGATGACACCACCGAGCTTCTCTGCCGGTGCAACTCCGACGAATTCGACGGGGATATCCACCTCGATTTTGTGGTCTTTTGCCACAATATAGAAATCCGCGTGAATGGGGTCACCAATCACAGGGTCGAGTGCCACATCGTGGATGATGGCATCAATTGAGCCCGTAGGAGTTTTCAGGGTAATAAGTGAGGACTCACCTGCCTC
>JAYSZV010000039.1:0-12264 GCA_043737875.1 Candidatus Lloydbacteria bacterium | reverse complement strand
GGAAATTCGCATCCGCCATGACGCGCGGTATTTCAAGAAGCGTATTCCCTGTTTCGGGGTCCTCCATCACCAGCATCGTTGCGTTGCGGAAATATTGTTCAAACGCCGGACCCATTGCTTCAGGGGTCGACGCATAGAGTTTGCGGAATATTGAGAGGAGCTCATTAACCACAAAGATTTTTTGTTCAGGATGATTGATGTCATACTCGAGCATATTAAGTCCGAATGGTCGCGCTGAGTATGAGGGGTCAAAATAGATGACGTCATCAATTCGCTCGTGGGGGATGCTTGCAAGAATATCCTGCACATCAGAACCATGTGGGTCGATGAAGCACACACCATGACCTGCTTTGATGTCTTCGATAATCATGTTTTTCAACAATGTGGTCTTACCAGTGCCCGTCTGTCCAATCACATAGAGGTGGCGAAGGCGATCGGCCTTGGTCATGCGTATTTCACGCGCCTGTCCGCGGTAGCGATTTACTCCAAGTAATGTCCCCTCTGCGGGGAGATCCGCAGGGGCGGGAGCGCTTGTGGCACTCACCGTTTTTAGCTGTGGGGAGTCCGAAGCCGAGACTGATGTTGGCAAATGATACATCGTAGCTAACTCGCAGGTATTGAAGACGAGTGCAGAGCTTTCGTTTTTTGTGCGGAAAGTGAACTGATGGAGTAACTCATCGAGCTTTGACTTAATGGGGCGTACAAATGTGACGCCATTTCCTTGGGTGTTTTTAAATTGGCTGAATGCGGATTCAATTGAGGCAAGTATCTCTTGTGCGCGCTCACGGGAAGCGGCGGAGACAACGAGCCTTATGTTGGTGCGCACCAATGGATGCTTTATTTTTTCTTCCATCATGGCAAGCGCCTTTTCGGAAAACTCCAGTTGTTTGCCGTCAGGCTTCTCATCTTTTTTCTGCTCTTTTACTTGTGTATGAAAAAACTCAGTGAATGATTTTGTGATAACCCCCGTAGCAGAAAGTGGAATATTCGTGGCGCGAGATACGGGGACACCTTGCTTGATTTGTCCTATTGCATACTTAATTTTACCTTGCAGGTTGTCCGTTTCAGGAAACATGACAAATTGGATTGCGGCGCCTTCTCCTTCGCGCTTGATATTAGTGAGCGCATTTAACAATACTTCAATGGGGTCACCTTTTGCATCTTTGAAATCTGATATAGGGAATACGAAATTGTACGTATTTACCGCCTCTGAGCCAAGCGTGACCCCAAACTCGTTGAAAACATTATAGTCTGATGCAGTGTCCTCTACTTTTGCGTTTGGGAAAGAGGAAAAGAGTTGTTTCACAAAAACATCGCGCAACTCGTCTTGAACCGCAATGTAAAAGACGATGTCGGTAGTGAAGTTCGACTGCACGATTTCAAGTGTCATATGACCCCAATGTGAGGCTGCCGTACTTCCTGATGGAAGCATCCCGACGAGAAAACGCTCCATTTGACTCACTGATTCAGCAAAAGTACTTAGCGTATCGGCACGATCTCCACTCGCGGAAGGTATGGTGACCTCAAACAGGGTCATGTGGATGGCGCGCATGAGTGCCCTCTCCCTATCAAGCCCAAGGACTACTCCACCCGTCTTTACGTATTCGACAAGCACGCGGTGGAAATCATCTTCGATGTGCGGGTTGTGCTCGGCTTCTGCGAACTTGAGTGCATTGAGAATTCCCTTCTCCGCGAGTATGCGGTAGAGCTCGCGAAGCTTTTCGCGATGAGGGAGCGAGCCAAGATGTGCAAGCACAGACTCAAACTGCGGATTTTCGATAATGAGATGTTCTTCAAGTCGTTTTTCCGCTGACTCACTACCATAGGTAATAATCTCTTGCGAAATAATTGCGTCTTTTTGGACTGGGGTATTGTCGTCCCATTGTTGTTGCTCTTTTTGTTGGACTCGCTCACGCAGGTATCTGAGCTCCTCCTCGGGAGAAGAGAACTTGGGCAACTCGAATTGTGGAGAAGCGGGGTGTTCCATACTCTCTCTATTATAGACGAATTGTATTCGGATAGCACGAAAAGCTCAGAAGCGAGTAAGTAAAATCAGGGAGTATAAATTTCCTCACGTTTCTTAGCCACAAAACTTGAGAACGTATCGAAAAATTTAAGCACGAGCCGAAGCGGTGCTTCGATAAAAAAATCGAGAAATAGCAGTGCGATATTGATATTTTCAAATCGGACATTCATCCATCTACCGACTGATACAAGTGGGAGGAACAGGAGCTCGAGCAGGGTGCGTATGAAATTGTCTTTGGTATCAGAAAAACGCATACGATTGGCATTATGACGGATACGAAATCCGAAATAGAGGACCAGAATCAAGAAAAGAAGGAATATGCCGATGTCGACGAAATGAAATTGTAATTGAATAAGTCCCCACACGACCCCAATCACGCTCATTGAGACGAGCGAAACATACAATCCCAGCGCCACATCATAGAGTATTCCTCGTTTATCAAGGTCGATGCGAATAGAAGGAATACTTCCTCCATATACCAGTGCATCAACAAGAGCGAGTGCGCGCTCTGTATTTTTCTTCGCAGGCTGTCGCAATCCGCTTGTTAAGAAAAAGAGCAAGGACGGATGTGCCACAATATTTATTACTACGGCAATGTAATTGAGTGTTTGCTTCCACACAAAAACATAGAGTGACTCAATGCCGACGGCAAGTACAGATTTGGTAATAAAAATATACAATACTGACTGTAGAGAGCGCCGTCGTGCACGCATCACATCGCGCTGATACCGCATAATTAGACACTCACGTAAGCGCGCATGGAGTAGCTCGGGGTCACGCACCACTCCTTCTAGTCCCGCCCCGTACTGATACATGAGATCGTAAAGCAAGGTAAATGCGATTGAAAGGTTGTGTATCTTGGGAAGAAGTTGTCTTCCGATGGGGTTTTCCAGAATACGACGAGTCTGACGAATTTCCAGTGGAAAACTTTTAACGATTATTTCAATCCCTCCTTCCACCCCCTGGTCCCAATCTGGGTAACGAAGAAGCCAGAGCTTATAGGAGAGGAGCGATGCATCCGCACCAAAAAGACTGCGCCATGAGGCGACATAGCATAACGCATGTTTTTTCTCCTCGCCTAGTGGGGAAATCGCATTCCCCTCTATGTGGTGAAGAGTCGCGCGGGTCATTGCGGTTACTATCCCCTCTTCTTTCGTCGTATCATATAACGCATCCTCAAGGGCACCCGCAATAATGTCGAGAAGGTGTTTGCGGTATCTGTGATACTTGGAAATTTCATGTTCTTTCTTCAGTCGCAACAATATTTTGCCAAATACATCGAGAGACTGTCGCGCGTGACTCATGCGCTCTTCGGAAATCTGCGCGGAAGTGAGATACCCACCTCGTTCGAGATCCGAAATAAGCACATGGAGCAAATCTTCTGCGTTCTGCGTAAAAAGTGAAACTCTGCGCAGCGCTCTGCGTATTGCATAGCGCCTAAAAAATTGTTCCTCTTTATTGTCAACGGCAAAGCGAAGTTTTTCGTAGAGTGCGCCGATTCCACGAGAGAGATCGCTCATTCTGGCTTCGCGTTGAACTCCTTCCGTCGAAGGCGCTGTTTCCTCTATTGTACGTAAGTACTGAAGCAAGTCATTCGCGAGCGGACTTAAGTCCTTGCGTGATTCCATTACTCTATTATATCAGGGTTTCAACCCCGAAACTCCGCTCTGGTAATTCGCCCTTATTTATAAGCCTTTATTAGATGAGCGTAAGAATCTCAGCGCCGTCCTTGGTGATCGCAACAGTGTGCTCGAAATGTGCAGAGATAGAACCATCTTCAGAGACGACGGTGTAACCATCGGGCATTATACGCACACCTTCTTTGCCGAGCATGAACATGGGTTCAATGGCGATGACCATTCCTGCCTTCAAGAGTGGGCCAGTGCTCTTGGTGCCGTAGTTGGGAATATATGGGTCTTCATGCACTGCATGTCCGACACCGTGCCCGCCGAGTTCGCGCACAATGCCATACCCATGGGCATGTGCAACGCGCTCGATAGCGGCGCCAATATCACCAACACGCCCGCCAACGCGTATGGCCTTGATACCCTCATAGAGAGAGCGCTCTGTTTCTTTGATGAGCTGTGCAATTTCGGGGGTGACCTTTCCTGCAGGAATGGTGAGTGCGGCGTCAGTAATCATGCCATGATGCTCGAGGCCGAGGTCAATCGACACGATGTCTCCTTCTTCGATAATACGGCCCGAAGGTATACCGTGGACAATTTCATCATTCACCGACACACAGAGGGCCGCAGGAAAAGGCTTCCGCGCCCCGTGAGGAGTGTAATTGAGAAATGGCGGAGTATCTCCCGTCTCACGAATGAGACGCTCTGCAACTTCATCGAGGTGCTTCGTCGTGACCCCAGGCTTAATCTCCTTTGCTACGGCCTGCAATACCAGCGCCAAGCGTTTGCCTGACTCGCGGAGGAGGTCTATTTCTGCATCGGTCTTAATCTTGGACATGAGAAGATACTAACATAAAATAAAAAAACAGGTACCCCTACCTGTTTTTTCGATATTTCCCCGCTATCTTTTTCTACAAGTCAAAAACATTATTCATTATTTCGCGATGTACGACATCAATTGATCGTTCGCCATTTATCTCGACGAAATCGTAGTCGCGGTCACGACGGAATTTCTCGATGGCGGGCTTCACATCGGTATCGAACCAATCCAGTCGCTTGTTGATACTCTCGGCGGTATCGTCCTTGCGCCCCTCCTTTTCTGCGCGCGCCATGAGGTGGTCGAACGACCACTGCCTTGATACTTTAAGGTAGATGACGGAAGGTTGCTCGCGTTTGAAAAATTTGAGTGCGATATCAAGATTCTTTGCTTCATTGATAGAGCGTGGTGAACCGTCAATGATGAGATGCTCGTCTCCAATGAGGTTCTCAACAAAGACCTTGGACCATATGTACATTGCGAGGAAGTCTGGCGCACGCTCCCCGTTGTCGATTGCAAGTTTCGCGATACGCGCGGCAAATAAATCTTGTTTAATGAACTCACGGAAATACTGTCCTGTCTGGAGATAAAATATTGGGGTTTCTGGTGTTTTTTTCTGAAGCTCCTCTTTTAGGAGTGAGACCTGTGTTCCTTTTCCCGAGCCTGATGATCCTATGAAAATGAAGGTTTCTTTCTGCATGCAGAGATTATAGCACGTCCTTTGACGAAGGATAAAAATAGTGTAACCTGCGGGAAGATCGAGAAGATAAAGCATTCGCCCACAGGAGAAATCATGCGAACTCTAAGATTGAAGCCAGACATCGTTCATCGCGGCACCCTCTTTCATCGTACACAGATTGAGGACGACCAAGGACGACTTGAGCGCGAACTTGCAAGTTATTGGGAGAAAATGAATAAGCCTCGGCGCGGACAGGGTGTGGACCCAATTCTGCCCACACTCCTCAATCCCACTGCAATTATTGGAGGCAATATGGGGTTGTACTCGAGTGTCGGTACCCAACTTGGGGAAGTGACAGAGCGCGATGCAATAGTAGCGGCAACAATATTCCAGTGGTGCGGAACGAACATTGGTCGCTCATCACTCATCGTTGCATTCGAAAAAGCCGGATTCAAGCTTTCCTTCGAAAAAATCGAAAGCAAAAAATAGACGAAAACAACTCAACGTAATAGTCCGCACTCGCGGACTATTTTTATAACAAAAAAACCCTCATTTTGAGGGATTTTTTGTTTCATTCTTTTGCACCAATTAAACTTTCAAATTTCGATGCAATTCAGGTGCGGCGCCCGAGCGATGTCGGAGTGGGTGTATGAGTGATACATCCACCCGACTCGTTTGGGATGCCAATCCTGAAGTGCGCGATATTTGGAAGTTTAGTACTCGCGCATCGAGAGTTGTGCGTCTAGCTTCTTGATAAGATCAAGTACCACCGACACCACAATCAAGAGAGCCGTACCTCCAATCGCGAGTGACTGATTGCCCGTAAGGGTTTGCATCGCAAGTGGGAGGACGGCAACCGTCGAGAGGAAGAGTGCACCAGCAAAAGTCGTACGTGTGAGGATTTTTGCAATGTGCTCTGCCGTCGCAATTCCCGGGCGAACGCCTGGGATAAATGCACCCGACTTCTGGAGATTCGTTGCAACTGCTTCTGGGTCAAACGTGACCGCAGTATAGAAGAACGTAAACAAGAAGACGAGGACGAAGTAGCAGATAGAGTAAATCCATCCACCTGCAAAAATAATCTTCATGTATTCACCAATTTGCTGTGCCATAGGATTGGCGAGTCCCGCCAAGAATCCTGCGATAAGCTGAGGGAATAAGAGGATCGAGAGTGCGAAGATGATGGGAATGACTCCAGCCTGATTGACGCGCAGTGGTAAGTACGTTGACACACCACCGGACATGCTCCCGCCACGCACGCGCTTTGCATACGTAATCGGCACAGGGCGCTCCGCCTCGGTCATGACGATAACTCCTGCAATGACCACGATTGCGGTGGCGAGGAACGCCACATACAGTGGCAAGTCAGCAGGATTGTACGAAACAAGTGTCTGTGACGCTACTGTTGGGATACTCGAGACGATACCTGCAAAGATGATGATTGAGACACCATTACCGATACCAAACTCTGAGATGAGTTCACCAATCCACATCAGGAAGAGTGAGCCTGCAGTCACAATCATTACGTTCACGAAAAGCTCAAACGGAGTGAGCGTACCGAGCACACCCTGACGCGCAAGGAGGACCAAGAGTCCGTATCCCTGAAGCACGGCGAGTGGGACCGTGAGCAAACGCGAGTACTGTGTGAATTTCTTTCGTCCGATTTCTCCTTCCTCGTGATACATCGCTTTCAACTTCGGCGACATCATGGTCAAGAGTTGCATGATGATGGAACCCGTAATATACGGACCAACACCGAGCATCACAATCGAAAGATTCGAGAGTCCGGAACCAGAGAATACATTGAGTAATCCAAGGAACTGATTGTTCTGGAAGAACTGGAGAAGCGCTGCATGATCAACCCCCGGTATGGGGATAGCAGCAGCAGCACGAAACACCGCAAGTGCACCGAGCACGAACAGTGTACGCTTCCTGAGTACTGGGTCAGAGACGATCAGTCGTAATTTGTAGAAAAAATTGTTCATATAATGAGAGAGTGGTGTGTAGTTCGTAGCAAGTAGGTAAATACGATGATTCCCGAATGCTTTGTGTATTTTATACTATCTACTCGCTACAGACTACTTAACTAGTTACTCTATTGATCCACCTACTGCTTCAATCTGCTTCTTCGCAGTCTCGGAAAATGCGCATCCTGTAACAACCACCTTCTTTGTGAGCGTGCCTGTTGCAAGGATTTTGACCTTAGGCATTTTGCCTCCGACGCGTGTAATCAACTTCAGCGCAAGGAGCGTTGTTGGGTTTACTGCGGCCCCTCCGGTAAATGACTTCTCAATAAGTGTGAGATTCACGGGCTGTGGCTTTACTTCGAATGACTGATTCTTGTATCCACGAAGCTTAGGGAATTTTTTGATGATATCACGGAGCTCAGGGCGAATACGGTGTCCCGCGCGCGCCTTCTGACCCTTGGTACCACGACCAGCCGTCTTTCCGCGCTTGCCTCCACGTGCAACACGCTTATCGTCTTTGTTCTTGTGAACGCGTTTTAATTGATTGAGTTGCATATGCCTATTGTTGAGTTGTAACTGACGCCTCCTTTCGTGTGCGAGGGCGAAGCATGCTCAATGCTTTGACGCTTGCGCGTGCCATGTTGAGCTTATTCTTCGAACCACTGCGAATCTTTGCAGAAACGTCAGTGATGCCGGCAAGTTCGAGTAAGTTGCGGACAGCTGAGCCTGCGACAAGTCCACGTGATGGTGCGGGCATGATTTCTACGACTGCACTCGAAGCCTTTGCGGAAACCTGATGAGGAATCGAATTGGTCTTCGTGAGCTTGATGGTAATCATGTGCTTCTTGGCATCCTTTGCCGCCTTGTCCATTGCCATAGAGATATCCCCTGCCTTTCCAGTGCCTACTCCCACCTTTCCTTTGCGGTCACCAATAATCATGGCGACGGAAAATGAGAATCGGCGACCTCCAGCGACCACACGCGCTACGCGACGTACGTCGATAGACTTTTGATCATACTCTGGCTTTGGGCGCTCTGCGCGAGGACCTCGTCCTCCCCCTCGTCTGTCGGCTGGCTTTGCACCACCGCGACCTGTTCCCCCTCGGGATCCACCACTTGAGCGCGCTCCGGCTCCACCTGCACGAGGAGTGAAGGTGCGAGCTGGAGCTCCTGTAGTAGGTGCCTTCGCAGGAGTTGCGGGAGTTGATTGTTGTTTCTGTTCTTCCATAGAAATAATAATAAGGGGAATTAAAATTGAAGTCCTGCAGCGCGTGCTGCATCAGCGAGTGCCTTTACGCGTCCTGCGTAAAGGAATCCACCACGATCAAATACGACCTTTGTGATCTTTTTTTCTTTCGCAAGTGTGGCGATATCGGTGCCCACTACGTGAGCGCGTTCTACCTTTGTTCCTTTCGTGCTCTTTGCATCAGACGAAGCGGCAATAGTGACTGACTTTTCGTCATCAATCAACTGTGCGCTGATATGGCGTGCGGAGCGAAAAATAGCCAAGCGAGGTGCGGACGCAGTACCTGAAATTTTTGCACGGATGCGATTGTGACGTCGCATGCGATGATAGTTTTTGAGTTCTGTCTTTTTCATATGTTTATGTTATGAGTTTCAATTTTAGTAAAAGTTCGAGGCGTCGAGGAGATGATGTCTGCGAGGTGTATGAGTGATACTTCGAGCAGACTCAGGACGATGACAACGATGAAATTTTACAAAATTGGGAGTCATAATTTATGCGGTTTTCTTACCTTGCTTACGGCGGATAACCTCATCAGAGTAACGAATACCTTTTCCTTTATATGGCTCTGGCTCCTTCCATGAACGGACAACGGCGGCGAACTGGCCTACGTGCTCTTTGTTGACTCCTGAAATAGTCATTGAGCCTTTCTCCGTAACAACATTGACGCCTTCTGGTGCCTCAAGCTTTACGGGGTGAGAAAATCCAAGTGCCATAGTGAGCAACTGACCTTTTGCATCAGCCTTGTAGCCGACACCTTCGATCAAGAGCTTCTTTTCGTAGAGTTTGTTTACTCCAGCGACCATGTTTCGGATGTGCGAAACAACAGTACCCAAAAGTGGCTTTTCGTCACGATGAGCGTTGTTAAGCGATACAGTGATTTCACTTCCCTCAATTTTCACAACAGCAACTGCGGGGAATGTACGTACGAGTGTGCCCAAAGGGCCCTTCACCGTAACGGTGTTTCCATCGAGTGTCACAGTGGTCTTCTCGGGGATTATTATTGGTTTTTTTGCAAGACGGGACATATATTTATGAATTACCAGACTTTACCAATAATCTCTCCTCCCACGTGTTCCTTTCGAGCTTCTTCTCCTGTGAGAATGCCCTTGGGGGTGGATAGGAGCATGATGCCGTGACCCTGGTTGACCGGACGCAGTTCTTTAGCACCAATATACATACGACGTGATGGGCGAGAGACACGCTCCATGCCACGAACGTGGGGGGCACGCGCTCCGTCATACACAACACCTACTTCGATAACGCGCTCGGTCGTACGACCCTTGAGCACCTTCTTTGCAACAGAAGTAAGATAACCCTCTTTCATGAGCACGTTTGCAATGCGCATCTTCATATCAGAATATGGAAGATACACCGTCTTTTTTCCTGCAGCACCACCATTCCTGATGCGCATGAACATATCTGCGATAGGATCTGTGATTACCATGATGATTTCTTTATTCCGGGGACTTTCCCTTCGTTTGCTAATTCACGAAAACAAATACGGCAAAGATCGAAATCTCTGATATATCCGTGCTTTCGTCCGCACTTAAAACAGCGATTGACTGCTCGTCCCGGAAACTTGGGAGCAAGCTGTCGCGCAATGGTTGATTTTTTCGCCATAAATAAAACTAAGTATAAAGCGACCTTATCGACTGGCCGTTTGGGTACGTTCCAAAAATATCACGCCAATTTTCTTCTCAAACTCATATATATGAGGCTGAAAAGGAGATGGGCGGATCAGAGGAAACGTTCCCTGAAGACTAACAAAGCAAATTTAAAGTGTCAACAAAAACATAATTCGGGACTTTGTAAGAAAGTTGACAATATAAAATTAGCGTGCTATTATTTAAAAATCTGCACCTTTCACACAACCAACTTGACTGAAGGAGATGAAATTGATTACAAAAGCCCTCTTGATATGGCTTGGCATATCCGTAGCGAACTTTATTTGGCAAGCCCTCTCACGCAAAAAAAACTGGAATGAAGCCTTTATGCTCAGCTTCTATCAAGGAGCAGCGATTGCCATCTACATTGGTCTTAGCACCTAGGTGCAATGAAACAACCTCAAAATGCCCACTTTGGTGGGCTTTTTTATTCACTGACAGAGTGCACAAAAAAAAACTATGGGGGAAACATACTTCCATCCCAGTGCTTTTGAAAAGAATAGGTCGTAAATGTAAAGGTTTTCTTACCAAATTGAGCGAGTTTTCCTCATATTTCGCACAATTTAGGAAACATGGCTCTATTCAGGCATATTTTCGAATTTGAGCTATTTATATTGAAAACGCTTCAAAATTACTTGACCTTAGCTTACTTATGTGCTAACATAGTTCAGGATGTGCGGAATGACGTTGGCGTAATCGGCACGGATGCTTTTCTGCATTTCGCCCCGACAACGAATACGTCGTCCGCATTGTTCGTCCCCAAAAGGGACTGCCTGTGGCATCGACGCCACGCCATGCCCCAAAGGAGCCCTCAATGCACTGGAAGTAGCTACGTTCACACACCCAATCAAAACCTGGTCCTAGCCCCACATGAAAATGTGGGGCTTCTTTTTGTGCGCTATATCATCGAAATTGAAGCTTTGTCACACAAAAAAGACCCCGACAGAATAGTCGGCGGTCTTTTGGTAATTGAGGTGATTATGCTTATTTCTCTATTTTTCTACTTTTTCTAAGGGAACCATACGGAATGTACCTTCCGCCCATGTGAAGCCCCAGAATGTATATACAAATTTCCCCTTGTAGGCGAATTCACTATCTTTTACCACCTCTCCGGTGAGCTTCCCGCGATATCCGCAGACAATCTCATCTTCATTCTCAATTAGCACCTTGTCCGCGTAAATTGTGCCACGAAATCGAATCGGTTCTCCGCAATAGGGGGAGCCCCTTATTTCCATGCTTCCCTTCAGCGTCGTCACTCCAGGTTCGGTAATGACAATGCGCATTGCTCCCCGCTCGTTTTTCTTGGGTTGTATCCATGCCCCCGTTAGCTCGGGCGGGAGTGCGAATGCAATGCTCGAGATTGCCCACAGCACAAATCCGACACAATTTTTTTTCACTTTTTACTCCAACAGAAAATCTCTCTTCAGATTATCGCGAAGCAGGTATTTGTCAAAACCTAGACGACAAAACAAAAAATCACCCGAATGAGTGATTCTTTGTATCTCTAAAATTTCGATTCTTCGGAAAAATTACTTTTTCTTCTTCTTTCCAAACCCACCGGTCGTCGCTCCCTTTGTATCTTTGGATTTCTTGCGTCCCTCATTCGCGGTTTCGCGGAATGGGAATCCCAAGTGTTCAAGGAAGTCGATTGACTCTTGCTTGTTGTTCGTTGAAACAACAACCGTGAGTGCGAGGCCGAAGACGTCTTTCAACTCTTCGTCTGCCGTTTCAGGAAAGATTGTGTGCTCCTTGATACCCAGCGTGAAGTTGCCCATCGCATCAACAGAGCTTGCGCGGAATCCACGGAAGTCGCGCGTACGAGGAATAGCAATATTCACGAGCTTGTCGAGAAATGTCTTCATGTGCGTGCCACGCATGGTCACCATTTGACCGATAACATCTCCTTCACGGAGCTTGAATGACGCAATCGATTGCTTTGCACGACGTGCAGAAGGCTTCTGCCCACTGATGACGGCAAGGCGGCTCGCGATGAATTCATTCTTCTTCTTGTCATTACGAGACATCTTACCAGTACCCACCGAGAGGATAACCTTCTCGACTTGCGGTGCCTGCATGATGTTCGTATATCCATACTTCTCCTTAAGCGCTGGATATGCCGATTTTATTTTTTCTTTAATTGTTGGGACTGCTTTCATGATAGTTCAATTATTTCTTCTTTGGTTTGTCTGCCAATGCCAAATTGGACACACGAATTGGCATTGCAACTTCGACGACCTGAC
>JAYSZV010000038.1:0-2340 GCA_043737875.1 Candidatus Lloydbacteria bacterium | reverse complement strand
GTATATCACCAGTTTCCTGAAAATTCACGATGGGAATCTGAAAGCATTTCTTCGAGTCGGCGAAGGGTTGCTGGAGAGGTGTCTGGAGGAAGTGCGTTCATGGGGAAAAATTGCCTTTCCGCTATCTCAAGATTGGGGCGCCACAAATCGAGCTCGTCCCATTCTTCGGCAATATAGACGTGTATGGTGATGGTGGTGAACATGCGCTTGTTCACATAGGTACCCAGCTTGCGCTCAATATGCTTGATGAAAACATGCGCCTCTTCTTTTGTCTCACGTATGGCAGCGGACTCGGGTGCTTCGTATGCTTCTATTTTGCCACCAGGGAATTCCCACTGGGGTCTATAGGTCGTCTTGATGAGGAGTACCTCATCTCCCCTCCTTACTATTGCTTGCGCGCCGTTTATCTTGATACCCAGAAGTGACTCAACGGTCACAGGTGACCGATAGAGGAAATTGAGCACGGGTGAGTAATGTAGCGCCATGTATTAGAGATATCCTTTTGCCTGAAGATCGAACAGTCGGGCATATTCCCCCTTTTGTGCCATTAGCTCAGCATGGGTGCCCATCTCCTTTATTGTACCATCCCCAAGGACTATTATCTTGTCGGCATTGCGCACGGTGGAGAAACGGTGGGAAATGAGGATGACGGTGCGGTCTTTGGGAAGCGCTTCAAGTTTTTCGAAAATATGCGATTCTGCTTCTGCGTCTACTGATGCCGTTGGTTCATCGAATATCCATATTCTAGGATTACGGTAAAAAACACGAGCAAGTGCTAGTTTCTGTTTTTGCCCAATAGAAGGTTCAATGCCATTATCAAATTCCTTTCCAAGTACTGAATCATATTTATTTGATAACTCGTTGATAAATTCAAGAGATTCACTGTCTCGTGCAGCTTTTTCCACAAGCTCACTATTTATTTGAGTTGCGGAATTTCCAAGTGCGATTGCTTCACTTATCGTAAAACTGTCGTACGTGGCAAACTCTTGAAAAAGTCCCCCTATCATTCCATACCAACTATTCAAATCGACATCGCGAAGATCATTGCCGTCAATTATTATCTTTCCCACAGTGGGATCATAGAAACGAGCGAGTAGTTTGATGAGAGTAGTCTTCCCCGCACCGTTTAACCCGACTATGGCGAGCTTGGTACCCGCAGGTATGCTCAGAGTAATATTTTTAAGAACTGGGACTTCTGTATCGGGATAGAGAAAATTTATATTCTCAAGCACAATGTCAGGCGTTTTATCTTCTGGAAGAATAATGGGATTATTAACCATTTGAATTCTATTCGGTAAATCAAGGAGTCGAAATACATCTGTAACGAATAGATTGTCTTGATACTGCACTCCTAGGTTAGAGAAGAATGCAGACAGCGAAGTGCGGAGTGTTCCCATGGATGCGAGCAGGAATAAAAATGTACCGACTTCAATTTTTCCATCAATAACTTCTTTGCAAAACCAAACAATGGCGATAGCGATGGCAATCTGAGAAAGAAGTTGAGAGAAAAGCTGGAGTTTAAGCTTGTGTCGATCTGCAACAATCTGTAGAACTTGAAACGAGGCGAATAGTTGAGCGATGAGAGACATAAGTTTTTCAATATTCTGAAATAACTTTATCTCAATTAAATTTCTTAGGTTGGTAACATAGGAGGCAAGCGACCAGAAACGACGTCGCCTCGCAGCGCCGGATCCAAAAATGTTCCAAATATCTCTCCCGTACTTAGCTTCAACATACAGTTCGGGCATGGTGCCAATTACGAGTAATGGCAAAATCCACCAAGTGGAGAATCCAATTACTACAAGAGCAATTCCTACCTCAAAAAGATTTTGAATAATATAAAATTGACGACTCGAGAAACTTTCCATACGCCAAATTCCTCCCTCCTTCACCTTGAGAAAAATATCTTGCAGGGCTGGGTCTTCATGACTAGCAACGTCGAGGTTCGCCATCTTGGAGTACACTTGCAGGGTAAATAACTTTTCAAAATAAAAATGAAATATTTTATTGCTATACCATTGAAAGGTATATACAAGGGATGGGAGAATTTCAGAAATTACGAGAAAAGCTACTAACCATACTGCTTTTGAGTCAAATGTCCCACCACCCGCTGCGCTAACGAGATAATTTATGAGTAGTGCAATTGCACCCGTCCGAAGAAAGGGCACTCCCGCAGAGAATACATAGAGTATACCAACTGAAGTGAGCAGGAATGGTCTATCACTCCATGCGATACCCCAAATACGACGCATGTTTCGAAATGTCGAAATCATCGCGGAAATTTCAATAGGCTTTTGTTTTGGTAGGGGTTCTTCTTTTTGCATAGAAATACTTAAACTA
>JAYSZV010000037.1:0-5655 GCA_043737875.1 Candidatus Lloydbacteria bacterium | reverse complement strand
ACCGCTTCCAAAAAAAGAAGAACACCCGCACATACATGATTTCTCCATACACGACTTGGTGTTCAAGGATGAACTTCACTTTACTTCCCACCTTCCACTCTGGCTGTTTTTTTTCTTCGGTCATATATCGCAAAAATTACTGAATGCTATAGGTAATCCGAGCTTGGTTGCCTCTTTAATTTCATAAGGCGTAATTTCTCGACCACACTCTTTGTGAATCTTGCTCGCGCAGAAAGTTTTGTCTTTGTAATGAATCATATAGTTATTTTCGTCTTACACTTCGTACACCATTCGGTTGTGCGTATTTTTCCGGGAACAAAGCCGCTGGGCATGTCTGGTTTCATTATGCGCCAATCGGTCGGATGCGGACAGTTCATAGAAGGGTTACTGAAGAAGCTGATACATGGCGTCTACATTTCTCGCACCACTCACGCGTGCTCGTTTTTCCGTTCGCTATCGTTATTTCAACAGTCCGATCTTTTTCAAGATGATCGCATGTCATAAATAGGTGTTTATATTCGAGAGTTATATAACAGCCTCCCAAAACAGAATGGTAAAGAAAAGCACTGTCCCGAGAGTAACTCCGAGTTGTATCGCCCCAAGGAATTCACTCTTAGGAGCAAGCGGCTTTTTAGCAACAAGGTTGGTAGTAGTACGGATGTCCGATAGTGAGTAATAGTGACCGCTCCAAATTGGGTTAGACGTGATCTGTGATGAGTCTATATTTGCGCCGCGTGTGCCCTCTACGTGTATCTCCATCGTTTTTTCCTTAACCCTCTTCTTTGCTTTTTTCATGTAGCGTGATTAGTTGGTATCTTTTCCACATTTGGTACAGAAACGACGATACGATCCCCACGTAAATACTCTTTCTAAGCAGCACGAGGATCGAAGGCCGAAGAAAACGAGAAGCCGATTAAAAAGGCTCATACATCTAGTTTCTTTTTCAGTGCGGCCCTCCCTTTTTTCGAGAGCATTTTGTAGTGATCTGACCCGTATTTTTTAAACGTCGCTGCCCCTCCCATTCCTCCTAATTTCGTAAAAACTGGGTCTTTTTTCATTGAGTTTTGCTTATCTTTTAATACCAAAAGCCTACACCATACGCGCTTGATAGTCAATGCTCGGTTGTCCACAGTCAACGCTTGACGCTCGTACAAGTATTTGCTATCCTAAAAAAAGGAGCAAAAGGGGGCGCAGGTACCGTCTTTGTGGTTGAAACTACAAATCGCGATAATCAGCGCCTCTCCTCCTTTTAAAGGAGGCTGCTCTAGTCTTTCGAGTAACAAATAACCATGTTTGGACAACAAAAAAGAGATCGTGGGGGACGACTTACAAGCATTAAATCATTCGCAAAAAAGTGGGTGGGAGTGGGACTAGGTGGGGCAATTATTTATGGAGTGTTCTTGATTGGAGTGCAACAAGCGGAAATCCAGTATGTACGAGGGGACACGGTGGAAATCGTAAAGGAAGTAACGATACAAGCCGAGCCGGACATTTTTTGGCGCCTTGCTGATTGTGAATCGGGAGAGCGAATGCCAAATGGAAAGGCAACGACGGGCAGCCGTCGCCAATTCAAGCCAAACGGCAACATCGTACAGGGCGTTAATACCAACGGCACCTCGGATATCGGCATGTTCCAGATCAATCTTTCGGAGGACAAAATCCGTGAAATCGGAAAACTCAAGCTCAATGTATTTTCAGAGGAAGGAAACATTGCGTACGCCAAGGTTTTGTTTGATAGGAACGGCACAAGTGATTGGGAGGCATCGAAGTCCTGCTGGAGAAAATAATATGGCGCACCTACTGGCTTATTTCAAGGGAGAGGCGCACGAGATGCGCGAGCCAAACTGGCTTATAAACGCACAATTAACAGCGATTGTATTGAACCGAGAATATGAAAAAGAGCAAAACAACCAATGACAGTTTTCCTGTGACAGAAAGTTTTATACCCGCAGTTATTGCACCCGCACCAATACGAGTGCAATCGAATGACCCGGTGGCGGAGTTACTCTCGCAAGCGGTCAGCAACAACGCGTCCGTGGAGATTCTCGAGCGGCTTTTCTCCCTACGAGAGAAGGTAAAAGCCGAGCAAGCGAAAGAAGCCTTTGTTGAATCGTTGGCGAATTTTCAGCAAGAAATGCCCGTCATTAAAAAGACAAAAAACGTGATGAACAAAGACGGCCAGACGGTACGGTATACCTTTGCCCCACTCGATTCGATCGCTACACAAATCAAGAAGCCGGTGGCTAAAAATGGATTCTCGTACACATGGAATACGGAAAAGAAAGAGGGACAAATGATCGTGACGGCAAAATTGACCCATAAGCTCGGACATTTCGAGACAAGTTCGTTAGAAATTCCGATTGATTCCGAGGGATTTATGACCGCCCCTCAAAAAGTAGCGTCGGCACAAACCTTTGCGAAGCGACACACGCTCTGTAATGTCCTTGGGTTATCGACAGGAGACGAAGATACTGACGCTACCGATGTGGGAAAAGAAAAAGACGCACTATCGCCTCGAGCAAAAATAATGTTTCTTTTGAGACGACTCAAGGAAGAAACGGGAGATGCAATAAAGATTAGGGAGGCGGTATTAAAACTCACCAGTCTTGAGCTCGAAGAGAAAAGCTTTGCGGATATTATAAGCCGTCTTGAATTGATCGTATTTGAAAACGAAAATTATGAAAACTGAAAAATTCGACGACAAGGAGGAGTGGTTAGACGCCAGACGAGGCCGGATAACGGGAACCCGCGCAGGCTCCTTGGTATCAAAGAGGGATAAAAAGCCCCTCAAAGGATTCTACGAAATAATCGCAGAGAGGGTAGCAATCCCTTATAATGGCGAAAATGTGATGTCCAGGGGAATCCGCCTCGAAGAAGAGGCAATCGGTAGATTCACGAAGGAAACGGGGAAAAAGGTTAATACCGACCTTGTGATTTGGAGTCGTGATGATAACCAGAATATAGCCATCTCCCCTGATGGATTTATCGGGAAAACAGAAGCGGTGGAAGTAAAATGCCTCAATTCGGCCTCGCATCTCGAAGCGTGGCTAAAACAAGAAGTCCCGGCCGAGTACGAATTTCAGGTACTCCAGTACTTTATCGTCAACGACAAAATCAAAACACTGTATTTCATCTTCTACGATCCGCGAATGCCGCGGGACTTGTTTTGGCTGACGATACAAAGAGAGAGCGTACAGGTACTGGTAGACGAATACCTAGAGATCGAGCGATCGGCACTAGCGCAGATGGAAGAAATTGAAAATAAATTGCTCTTCGTATGACTCCCGAGGAGATACGAGGGGCCGTGCGGGAGGCATTTGTAAAGCGAGACATGGAAAAACTTAATGAACACGGGAACGCGTGTCGCATCGACGAGAGAGAGAAAATAAAGGCATTACTGCAAACGGTGATAGAAACGCTCGATGTGTGACAGAAGAACTAAAATAGCGTTATCCACATATCCACAGATTATCCCCATATTTATGCGTTGCTTTAACTGGTCGAAAATACATACTTGGGCTATGAGCCTCGGACACTCATGTTTTATTAAAGGCGCATGTACCGTCCGAGGCGCGTGCGTCCTTATTAACACGTGAATTTATGGCACATAAGAGAATGTTTAGCCGAGATATCGTCCAGAGTGATGCATTCCTCGATATGCCATCCTCAACACAAGCACTGTACTTCCATCTTGGAATGGAAGCTGACGATGATGGTTTTGTGGGCAACCCAAAGCGGGTCATTCGCGCAATTGGGACAAGTGATGATGACCTAAAACTCCTGATAGGAAAGAAGTTTGTTTTGATATTTATTTCTGGGGTACTTGTGGTCAAACACCATCGAATCAACAACAACTGGGATAAACATAATTGCAAGCGCACTATGTACATCGATGAGTTTTCACAGCTTTCCATTAAAGAAAATAGGGCTTATACATTGGATGAAACACAGGGAGTACCCGTCCAGTCTGATTCCAGACTGAAAACAGTCTTTAGAATAGAAGAGAATAGAAGAGAAGAGAAGAGAATACATACACCAGCAAAAGCTGATGTATCGGTGTACTCAGACGACTTTCTTTCTTTTTGGGCAGCCTACTCACGGAAGGTAGGAAAGGGGGCAGCGTGGGCTTCGTGGAAAAAGGCCAAAAGGCCGCCGCTCGTTGAAATACTTAAATCGGTAGAATTACACAAAGGCAGTCGGCAGTGGCAAAGGGATAACGGGCAGTTTATTCCTCATCCGGCCACATGGCTCAACCAGCGAAGATGGGAGGACGAAGTGCAACAGGAACCATTACCAGAAAGGGTTAAACATTACGGCTGATATGGCATATAAAGTTATTTTCAAGGGAGACATGGAGCCTATTTATCTCGGGGCAGTCGAAGGCAAGACCCTGATGGACGATTTAGAGCGCGGAATTGTAAAGGGAATGATAAACCTTAAGGGAAATTTAATTTCAGTGGGTTCGGTAAAAGCGGTTGTCCCTAATACATCGGACCCTGATTCGCAGGATAAAAAAAGCGAGTTTACTGAAATGGTGTACAAGGAGAATAAAAACTTTAAAGAATGGCGTGCCAAGAGGCTCACAATGACCCCTAAAAATCGCGCACAATCGACATCGTTCATGAATTACCTGTCCCAAGCTCTGCGTGGCCGCTCTCTAACCGACAACGAAATAGTCGAAGTGCGCCAAAAACAAGAAAGATTCTTTGAGACTCATCCCGATTTTCATTCGGCAAATCCTACCTGCTACTTTTCCAAGAAAGATCTACTCCTTGAAGATGATTTTCTGCCGATGGTGACGTTTAAGAACTTACAGAAAAAAAACGCCCTGCAATTTGCGGCGCTGCACCTCGACGCTTCCTAAGAAAACGTTTAGAGCCCACAACAGCCCAAAACAGTACCCTGTAACGACGATAAAAAAAGAACACCGCAAGTATGCCAAACAAGCCTATTCAACGCACAGACCAGCAAAACAAGGCATTACACCTGTACTTTGAGATGCTCGCGGAAGAACTAAACAGCGGGGGACTCACTGTGCAGATGGTTATGAAAGAAAAAATGGAGCTTGATTGGACGAAAATCATGGTGAAGGAATTACTGTGGAAATCGACGCAAAAAACACTTCTTGGAACGCAGAGCACCAAAGACCTCGCCAAACAAGAAGATATCGACACGGTGTACGACCACCTCAACCGCCATTTATCAGAAAAATTCGGAGTACATGTGCCTTTTCCGAGCCACGAGGTAGGATATTGGGACAAAGCGCCACTCATCCATGAAAAAACAGAAAAAACTAAAATCCCTAAAGTCTCTTAGAAAATCCTGCGATGATCTATGCACACCACTTGCTAAATTAAGAGCCCCGTTTTGCATACTGCAAGCACCAAACTGCGCGAAAAAGGTGCAAGTCGCGCATCACCACATCCATAAATCACAAAGCAATCGCTTGCGGTACGAAATTGATAATTTAATTCCCCTGTGCCATCACTGTCACTTCGTCTTGCACCAGAACGAAAGCTACTGGGCATCCAAGCTCGTGGAAATACGCGGACTGCCGTGGTTTCAGGATCTTGATCGGAAAAAACACGAATACGTGAAGGTGGATCGTTTCTTTTATGAATCGAATTATCAACACCTCCAGCTTGCGATACAAAA
>JAYSZV010000036.1:0-2355 GCA_043737875.1 Candidatus Lloydbacteria bacterium | reverse complement strand
GTGCCCATACTGGACTATTTTCTGATTATGTGATATAATGTTACTGAACTTGTACAACGACTTATCAACAGGAGAACAGCATGCTGAGTTTCAGTTTTGATGAATGGTTCGGGATTTTTTCAATTGCCCTATTTGCAGGAACGGTGTGGCATGTGCGCGCAATGCGTACGCGCGAAATTGCTCGGCAAAAGCGCAAGTATGAAGAGCGGATTCTTCGCGAAATACGAGACACACTACAGATGGCACACCTTAGGACCGAGGTCCTCCGCACTCGGCTCATCGTCGACGCATGGCTAGGTCGGCATCCGAAAGCAAATATGAGTCACCCCGGTGCTAAGATTGTCCTCATTGCACATATGGATGCACTCCGTGCGTGCAATGATGCAGAGGGGTGCGTACGGTCCCTCGCTCCAACGGAAACGGTGAAACAGTACAATAATGTGTACTGGCGGGCAGTCTGGCTTGCGTACAGCCTTGGGGGCGTGCGGACGCTCCCTCCATGCCCATACGAAACAGAAAGTGCTGAAAGTTAACTCTCTCAGTCTCATAGAATCAAACACCCCAAGCAGTTATGCTCGGGGTGTTTTTATTTAGACACAAACTTTATATTACTTCGCGCTTGTCATTGTGGATGCAATACGACGGCTTGCTCTGAGACAAGATACTGAGGCGTAGTCTTCTACGGTGAAGGGCTTGCCGAAGGAAAGCCAAGCAGTGCGCCAGAATGGCAAGTGCCGCGCTTAGCTTCGAATATGATTATTCGGGAGAGCCCTCATCCTTCTCCTCACTACTTCCCGACACGCTGAATGAATCGTCTGTCTTCATTCGCTTTGCGATTTCCTTCACAATTTCTTTTGCTATCGGTTTGTTTTCTTTCAGGAAGACACGCGCAGAGTCGTAGCCACGTCCGATTTTCACGTCACCATACGAGTACGAAGAGCCCATCTTGGTGATGAGTCCGTACTTCTCTCCAAACATGAGCATCTCACTTTCGCGAGAGATACCTTCGTTGTATACGAGGTCGAACTCTGCTTGCTTGAATGGGGCAGCAACTTTATTCTTGACTACCTTAGCGCGAGTCCGACTCCCGATGACGTCATCGCCCTTTTTTATCTGCGCAATCTTTCTGATATCGATACGGACAGAAGTATAGAACTTGAGCGCCTTTCCCCCTGGGGTCGTCTCTGGGTTACCAAACATCACACCGATTTGCATACGAATCTGGTTGATGAATATGACCGTCGTCTTCGTGCGCGCGACGATTGCGGTGAGCTTGCGGAGTGCCTGCGACATGAGGCGTGCTTGTTTGCCCACATGCTGAGCGCCCATATCTCCCTCGATCTCATCCTTGGGAGTGAGTGCAGCAACGGAGTCGATGACAATGACGGATACATTACCCGAACGCACGAGCGACTCACAGATTTCGAGCGCTTGCTCTCCTGTGTCAGGTTGTGCGAGTAAGAGCTGGTCGATTTTTACACCAAGCTTCTTTGCATAGTCTGGATCAAGTGCATGCTCTGCATCGATGAACGCCGCAACCCCACCAGCCTTCTGTGCTTCTGCGACCACGTGGAGCGCGAGCGTTGTTTTACCCGAGGACTCAGGGCCAAAGATTTCAACGATGCGTCCTTGCGGTAAGCCTCCCACGCCGAGCGCGTGGTCGAGCCCGATAGAGCCTGTCGAGATAGCATCGATGTTGACCTTCGGTGCGTCACCGAGCTTGATGATGGCCCCCTCACCGAATTTGGTTTGGATAGCTTTGATTGTTGCATCAATGCCGACTGATCCAGAACGCTCTGCTTCTGATTTTTCTTTCTTCACTTTTTTTACAAATCCCGCCATAAAAATATATTTAAAAATAACTCACACACAAACAAACGTGAACTACCGACTACAGACGCAGACTGTGATAGGGGACATCATATACCAACTCAAGAATCTTTCGGATCTCTTTCCCCTGTGCGTCCTTTGCCGTGAGTTCAATTATATTATAGCCCTGCGATAGCAACAATTGTTCTGTGAAGTTGCCTTCGAGGTCAATAAAGATAGGTCGTCCTTGGAGGGTGATTTCTTTTGCATGTTCTGCCACTCCGCGCACAGTAATGAGCGAGGATGTGGACGTGATGCCATTTTGGGGTTCCGAAAGCGTGATTTGTGGTCCTTCGACAATCGCGCGTGACTGGAAGTAGGCAAAAAATACTATCGCCCCAACAACAAATACAAATGAGCCCACCGAGAGTGCTTTTTTGAGTGTAAAACGCATGCTCTATATATACAGGAAAAACCGATACATGAAAATTAACCACCTCGATACCCATGTCGCTTTTTCCTAGGGGACCCCTAGGAAAAATCCAA
>JAYSZV010000035.1:0-5679 GCA_043737875.1 Candidatus Lloydbacteria bacterium | reverse complement strand
TCGGACGCGAAAAGCCTGGCGGACCACTCGGTGAACGTTATGGCATTGTTTGTGCCGAAAACGATCGAAAGCGTACCAAGTACACGCTCGGAGGTGGGCGAGTCGAGCCATCGGTAAACCTCAACCGCACGAGCGAAGATATGCCTTCGGAAGAAAGCGTCCTCCAGTGCTTGCGTCGCGAGGTCATCGAGGAGCTCGAAATCGACATTGATCCAAGGGGTGTGACCGATAATGGGAGCACGCCGGACGGCCTCCTCCTCATTGGGCTTCGATACGTCACCGAAGAAGAAGGCGACGCCATCAAGATGCTGGGTGGTCGCAAGTGTGTGGATGCGTGCTTCCTCATGATTCACGAAGAACTTCTCGGGTACTCCCGAGGATTCAAGGGTGAAACGGGTGTACGCGCAGTGCTTCACCCGAACGACCTCTTCGCACGCACGGAACGTGGAGAACTTAAACCGCTTCCTCAACCTCAGGTGCTCGCTCTCGCCATGGCAATCATCTTTGCAGCTGAAATCTTCAGCGAGGGTGAGCGCCCTGAAGCACTTCGGCAACTTATCTCTGACGGGCTTGGCAAAGCAAAATTCATTCGCGAAACTTCTCGGTGGACAAGGTATTTCACTCCCACCATTCAGTACTGATTGTTTTCTCGTTTTTTCTTGCAAAACTACTCATTCACATGAGTAGTTTTTTTATATATCTTTCATATAACTTTCACAAATGGATGCACCACGCGGGCACTTCCAAATTTCAGTACTCGGAGACTCGATGAAATTTTAGGTCGAATTCGAGGCGCGGGAAATGTGACGAAGAAGGCGTATTCATATACGGCGACTGAGTCGCTAGGGGCCCGCAACAAAGAAGTTCGCCGTTTGCGGAAGTTCTATTTTAACTCGAGCCAAACAGGGCAATGATCGGAGCCATACACGTTTCCCGAGATACCCACGGACTTCAAGCGAGGAAGAACTTCGGGTGCGATAAAGAAATAATCGATACGCCAGCCGACGTTGCGCTCACGGGCAGCGGTTTTCATATCCCAATATGAATACACTCCAATCTTGTCGGGATTGAGGCAGCGAAATGTATCGATGTATCCATGATTCGTGAGCTCGTCTATCCACTCGCGCTCTTCAGGCAGAAAGCCCGTGTTCTTTTCATTCTCTTTGGGACGAGCGAGATCAATCGCCTCGTGTGCGGTATTCACGTCTCCGCAAAAGATAACCTGTTTACCACTCTTCCGAAGTTTCTCTATATAAAGGAGGAACGCATCATAAAATTCAAGTTTGTACTTCAAGCGCTCGGGGCCTCCGCCTCCGTTGGGGAAATAGACATTCAAAAGGACAGTATCACCAAAATGTCCGATAATGATTCTTCCTTCATCATCGAAACGCTTGATGCCAATTCCGTACTCTACTTTATCTGGCTTTACTTTTGAATACAGCGCAACGCCACTATATCCTTTGCGTAACTTACTCGACGAAAAATATCCAAAGTAACCCTTTGGGGTGCGTACTTCGTCTGGTAGCTGTGCTTCTTCAGCTTTTATCTCCTGTAGTCCAAGTATGTCGGGCTCATTGTCGTAGAGCCATTCCAGGAAACCTTTTTTGCTCACGGCGCGTAGACCGTTGACGTTCCATGAAACAATTTTCATGCGCATATTATAGTATGCATTGCGAGCTCCGCCCAGCAATGTAAACTAATTGAAGCTGTTCATTACAGAGCAAATAATGCCGAAAACAAACGTAGTCAGGTTTCGCAGGAAACCAAGCGAGCTTGTCCCCCTCGATAACCCATATCTTCCGAGTTTGGTGGAATATAAAAATTGGACACTGCCGGAGGGAGTAACCCTCGACATGCTAAAGGACATCGCAGGAAACATTTTACTTCCACGACTCGGGGTCACGATCCCACCCTGTCGCTATCCCGACCGATATGAAGCGGGGTTCCGATTCGGACTGGCACAAAGTGGCCGAACAAATGTGAAGGAACATTTTCGCCCGCTCTTTAGTGGGGGGTTCTGTGCTGCAAAACTCTTTTACCACAAGTTTGATCCCATGCACCAACTTGGTGTACCACAAGGCTCGTCACGACTGACCGCACGCTTTGTCGAATAACATATGTATCGAATCTCAAAACCACACTATGTGGTTTTTTGTTTCACAAGAAACGCGATATTGCGTGTGGGAAATGTTTCGTGAAACACATTCATCCGTTACTCGCTACGACCCTTATCGTGAAACTTTTTGTGTATTTCTTTCAACTTACTATCGGTCACATGGGTGTATATCTGGGTGGTGACGATACTGGAATGTCCGAGAAGCGCCTGAACGGAGCGTAAATCTGCACCATTCTCAAGGAGGTCCGTTGCAAAACTGTGACGAATAACGTGCGGAGTAACCTTTTTGGATATTCCCGACTTCACCGCGTAGTGTTTCACGAGACGTTCCACGGAACGTGGCGTGAGGCGAAGCGACCCCTCTTTCTTCGCAAGTGACTTCTCTCCTCCTCGACCGACTTGTGTAAATAACGCGTCGTCGACGTCTGTCCTTTTGTGGAGATAGGCTTTCAGGGCAGATTTGGCCGTATCGGACAAAAAGACAACGCGCACTTTTTCACCTTTTCCGCGGACTGAGAACTCATCTCGAGAAAGGTCTATGTCACGCGATAAACGACATAGTTCAGAGACACGAAGTCCTGTCGAGAAGAAGAGCTCGAGAATTGCACGATCGCGGAGTGCGGACAGACTATCACCCTCTGGGGCCTTAAGCAGTCGCCCCAAATCTTGGCTCGAAATGAGGTCGAGCTCGCGCTCAGAAACCTTGGCGAGTTCTATCTTTTCAGGAGACATAACCTCGACCCCCTGTCGCATCAAGTATTTGAGAAATGCGCGGAGTGCGATGAGGTAGTAGTTTTGTGTCCTTTTCTTGAGTGTCGTAGAGGGGACACCACGGCGTGACTCAGTTGCGAGCTGTCGATTGAGCCAGAGGCGATATTCGCGCACCACTTCGTAGTTGATGTCTTCGGGTTTTTTGAGCTTGGTATAGGTCAAAAAACGCGTGATATAGCGATCATAATTTTCTACCGTATTGAGGCTTCGGCCTTTTTCAATTTCTGTATATTCGAGAAATCGTCTTTTCCACTCAAGAAGTTCCATCCGTCCATTGTAGCAAGTAATTGCTCATTACGAACGCTGCGGATACTACTCACATAAATATAGACATAATTTCATATGCACACCGCACTTGTTGAAATAAAATGAAGTGAGTGTTACGATAAAGATATCACTCACCTATGTTTCGTAGCGAAATGCCCACAGCAGAAGAAGAAGTCGACCACTCCCTAGAGAGTGACACTGGTGCATCGGGAGAAATCCGTAAACACTTCAGTGACATTGAGGCAGGATTCACCGAAGACCCTCTCGCACGACCACCAACAACGATAAACGGGAGTAATTTAGACACACTCATCGCTGATGGATTCCCAATCCCCACAGATGTTATCAATCAACTGCGTGGCTCGGGCGGGGAGTTTAATCTTGAGTCATCGTAAATACATGAATGACACTGCGCCATTTGTTCCCAGTTTCACCTTTGATGTTTTTGGTACAGAGTCCCTTCAATATCAAGAACATGAGATTGGCAACGGTATTGAAATCATTGACGATGTAAAGACTGATGAAGACACCATGGATCAAGAATCAAACTTATTTAGCCTAGAATTGAAAAATGCTGGGGTTGAAATACTTCCTATAGAACAATTTTTTACTGATGGCGCGGTGCCCCCAGTGAGAGGGTCGTAATAGCCCTACAAATAAGGCTCCTCTTGCGCTTTTTTTTCTTTTGTGCTACGATGCCCCTCATGCTAACAGCAAAGAAAAAGGAGGTCGTCATGGCTAAGACCCAGCGCCACGATACAGATACCGGTTCTCCGGAGGTCCAGGTGGCAATTCTCAGTCAGAAAATCAACGAGCTCGCAGCGCACTTGAAGGAAAATAAAAAAGACCATCATTCGCGTCGCGGTTTGCTCAAAATGGTTTCTGATCGTCGTGCTCACCTAAAATATTTAAAAAAGAAGAGTGAGGCAAAATATAATTCTTTGGTTAAAAAACTGGGAATTAAATAGCTACTAATGCGCGCACTGTCGCGCATTAGTGTTTTGTGTGGGGATTTTCGTTTTCATACTTGCATCGATGTTTCCTTTTTATCTGTTCGCATTTTTAATAAACGTTTTATTTTTTAATGTAGTGTGGCATATCGGGATTACGTATTTACTACTTACTACTCCCTACCTACTACTTTCTCTTTTATATGTCAGTCATAAAACACAAAGACCAGAGAGTTGGCGTTTTCATAGATACGCAAAACCTCTATCACAGTGCAAAAAACATCTATGATGATGCACGAGTAAATTTTAGTAATATTTTAGGTGACGCTGTTGCGGGACGAAAGCTCATCCGCGCCATGGCATACGTCATCTCCACCAAAGAAGGAGTCGAGCAGGGGTTCTTTGATGCACTCGGAAAAATCGGTATCGAAACGCGCTCCAAGGAGCTTCAAGAATTCTGGGGTGGCGCCAAGAAAGGTGACTGGGATGTCGGGCTCGCCGTTGACGCCATTACGCTCGCCCCAAAACTTGATGCGATTATCATTGCCTCTGGTGACGGCGACTTCGTGCCTCTCGTTGAGTATCTTAAAATTAACATGGGTGTTCAGGTAGAAGTCATCGCATTTGGGAAATCAGCTTCCTCGAAACTTCGTGATGCCGCTGATGATTTCTTCGATCTCTCAGACAACCCTGGTGCGTATCTGATGGGTTACAAAGAAAAGCGTCGTTCTGGCACCAGGGGCGGAGGCCGAGGTGGGCGCGATGGAGAGAATCCTAGGCCAAGACGAGCAGTGTCTCTGTAAACTTCGTTGCAATCCGTCTGTTTAATAACATTGCATTGTGCATCAAAAACTCCCGCTAGGGGAGTTTTTTGTTTTCAGGGTGTTTTGCTATAGTGAGCATATTATTCGTGTGATATCCAGATAATCAAATTGAACTAGATTACGTTCAATGTGAGCATCTGGATACCACTAATCATTTACATTTGTATGCACAAAGAATCTTACGAAATAGAAATTGGGGGCAAGAAACTCTTTGCCGAATTTAACGACCTCGCCGACCAAGCTCATGGCTCGGTACTCGTGCGCTACGGCAACAGTGCAGTACTCGCAACGGTGGTGATGGCAGGGAAGGCACGCGAGGGAGGAGATTTTTTTCCTCTTACGGTAGATTTCGAGGAACGTTTTTACGCTGCGGGGCAAATCCTCGGGAGCAAGTTTCTACGTCGAGAGGGACGACCATCCGACGAGGCTATTCTTTCTGCGCGCATTATCGACCGCACCATCCGCCCCCTCTTCGATCAGCGCATCCGAAATGACGTACAAGTAGTAGTCACGGTGCTTGCCATCGACAAAGACGAACCTGATATCATGGCAGTGAATGCCACCTCACTCGCACTCGCTGTCTCTGATATTCCGTTCGATGGTCCGGTCTCTGCGATGCGTGTCGCTCGTCAAAACGGAACGTGGGTCACGCTACCCGCATTTCGTGTCGAGGAAGGTTCGGAGTTACCTGTTGGGGATTGCGAGCTCATCGTGTGTGGAAAAGATGGAAATGTGAACATGATTGAAATGA
>JAYSZV010000034.1:0-2357 GCA_043737875.1 Candidatus Lloydbacteria bacterium | reverse complement strand
TCGATAAAATCGTCGCGGCGATAAACGATCTCTTTACTGAAGCGCGTGTCACGAGTCGCAATATCATTTTCTCTTTGCCACTCATCTCTACGCTTGTGACAGTTATTGAGATGCCTGATGTTGGCCAAGAAAAGCTCAATGAAATGATTCCCATTGAGGCGCGCAAGTATATCCCGACCTCTGTTTCAGAAGTCTCCATCTCACATTGGATTATCCCGCACATTGCCCATACCTATATCGACCCTGACGATGAGGAGAAAAATAAGGGCGCGCAAAAGAAAGTGGATGTGTTGTTGGCGGCGGTGCACAATGACGTCCTCGCAAAATACACCGATATCGCTACGAAACTCGGTGCAACATCGATGTCATTTGAGATTGAAATCTTCTCAACTATTCGTTCCGTACTCGGTCGCGACCAATCTGCAACAATGATAGTCGACATTGGTTCGTCCACAACAAAAGTTGCAGTTATCGAAGAGGGGATAGTGCGACGTTCCCACCTCCTCAATGCTGGTTCGCAGGACGTGACTCTCGCAATTTCGCGCGCAAAAGGCATATCTCTCCTCGAAGCAGAAGAGATAAAGCGTGAATTCGGTCTCTTGGGAAACCCCGAGGATCCCGCTATCGCGGAAATCACCCGTCTGGCCATCGAACGAATTTTCTCGGAAGCTACCCGAATTCAATTGGATTATCAGCGCGCGAAGCGTGTAAACATGAGTAAGGTTATTCTGACGGGTGGTGGCTCACTCATGAAGGGCTTGGTTGAATTGGCGCAAAAGACATTTGATACGGGTATCGTATATGGGAATGCCTTTGATAAAATTGAAGCCCCCGCATCAGTAGCCCCACTACTCAAAGAGTCAGGACCTGAGTTTGCGGTAGCGGTTGGACTCGCTCTACGAAAATTGTAGAAAATTGTAATGGAGGGTGATAATTTTTCTACACTTGGTGCCACTGTAGATAACTTTCTCGCTATATTAGTACACTTCTTGTAAAATAGAGCGAGGAATGGATAAATCATTTGAGACATCTTTCATACCACAGCAACCCAATATTAATGTTGGGGGTAATCGACGCCGAGAAGTACTCAATTTCCCGCTCGTACTCTCATTGGTAATTTTTTTCGTCACCCTCGCTGTTGCGGGAGGTGTATATCTTTATCACAAACAAGTGGTGGCACGTGTCCATGCGCACGAATTAGCGCTCGAGGAAGCAGAAAAATTGTTGGATATTGATGAGATCAATCAATACAAACGCATAGAAACGCGTATTTCCATCGCAAAGAGCTTGCTTGCTGATCACAATGTATTTACCGGTATCCTTAATCATCTCGAAGAGAGCGCTGCAAAAAACATCGGATTAACTTCGCTTGCCTATTCGAGAGACAAAGATAACGTCATACTTACTTTGGCAGGGCAGGCACCGAACTATGAGGCAGTATATTTCCAGAGTGAAGTATGGAGGAGTATGAAGCCACTAGTTTCCAGTGTGGTTATGAGTGCGGTCGTACTCTCAGGGGACACGGGCGTCGTATCTTTTACTGCAAAAATCACCCTCAGTGAAGAACTACTAAAGTATTCACGACAGCTTGAAGCGAGAGAGCAACTTCGCATGAAACAAGAGGTATCCGAAAGCAATCAAGTAAAACCCACTTTCCCTGTTTCAATAGGCGTAGAAGCAGGCGGTGTTATCCCCATTAAGTCAACACCATGAACCGCTATATTACCCCACTTATCATAGTTACTGTTGCGCTGTCAGTGTACGTGCTCTTCATTAATCAGAAGTACAAGGATATACAGCAACAGTTGGTCAAAGTTCAGGAGCTCGAAGTAAACCTCGAAGATGCGAAAAAAGCACGTGAAAAACTTGAGCAAATTGCCCTAAGTTACAGTGCATTCCCACTTGATGCCGACCAAAAACTTAACGTACTGCTACCCAATAGAATCGATTCGGTAAAATTGATTGTGGATGTGGAGTCTGTTGCAAATCGTCATGGTCTCATGCTTGCAAGTCCGTCGGTTACTGATGGTGTGCTGGCTCCAAATAGTACCGACAAGTATGTAAAACACAACATCTCATTTAAAGTATCTTCCACATATCCACTTTTTAGAGAATTTATTGCTGATATTGAGAAATCACTCGCACTCCGTGACTTTAGCGGCGTGAGTTTCATTTCGACCGTCACCGCAGAAAATCAGAGTGTCAGCAATGTACGTCCTGAGTTTACGATTTTTGATTACCAAGTTGAACTCACGAGCTACTCACTTCGATAATTGATTTTCTATGATAAAACAAATTTTCCTAGACTTGGTAATAGTGATGGTGCTCCCAGTCCTCATTCTTTTTGGATATTTTTA
>JAYSZV010000033.1:0-2376 GCA_043737875.1 Candidatus Lloydbacteria bacterium | reverse complement strand
GTAATTCTCTACAACTATGTCAATCTTGTGTACTTTGGCGGTAGCTACGGAGTGAAGGCGGCAAGTGAATCATACTTTGGCAAGTCAGCAATGAACGTCAGTATTGGTGAGGCAGCGTTTCTCGCGGCACTCATTAATCAGCCAGAGGCATATCGCTTGGGCGGAGAAGAGGGAAAGAAAAAAATTCTTGCCAGGCAATTGCGCGTGATTAATCTTATGGCCGAACATGGCTTTATCACTGCGAGTGAGGCGGAAGAGGCTAGGAATACACCCATCTTCCCCAAGGCATACTTGGGAACATGTAAGCGGACTCATGAGTACATTAACGCTGCGGTAAATCGGGAATATGGCATTAAGGCAAAAATTCCTATCGCAAGCGCAGGGCTCAACATCCAAACCACCATTAATCTTCCGATGCAAAAAAAGCTCGAAGAATCTTGCGCAGCAACTCTCTCGGAATATTTGAAACGGCAGCCAGCAAATAAAGAGACGATTCAATGTTCGTCGGTTGCCGTCATCATAAAGACTGGCGAAGTTGTTGCAATGGTCGGCGGACAAGACTTTCGCAAGAATCAATTCGATAATGCAATGCAGTCAGTGCGGCAAGCAGGTTCAGCCTTTAAGCCGTTTCTCTATGCAGCGTATCTAGAAAAGATTTATAACGATGAAATCAATAGTCGAAAAATGCGATGCACTGCTGCTCCGGATTTGTGCGCAGACATTATGGCAGTGCCCATAAATCTTCTGGAGCGGTGTAAAGTTCTTGATGCTCCTGTGCTCGTACCTCAAGTTGTTGGATGGAAGGGGAGAATTGTCTCACGACACCCGATTAATAATTATCCTTATGATGGACGAAGCAGGCATCGTGGAGTGATTTCATGTGCACTTGGACTCGGCGAAAGTCGGAATACTGCAACAATCTGGGCAGAAGGCCAACTTGCACCAGCGGGATTCGGTGAGTTGGACCGGTGGAATTACGGTGCCAAAGCGGTTGTCGACATGGCGCATCGGTTGGGAGTAGAAAGCGCACTTCAGCATAAAAACGTTTCGGGCAATACCCCTGAAGAGCGTGCATCTATTCTTCCAAACTACACGATTGCTATCGGTTCGGCCGAAGTCAGTCTGTGGGAAATGGCGAATGCGTTTTTGCCACTTATCAACGGTGGATGCAAGCGTGAAATTAGCTTCATTAAAAAAGCGACCGATGCAAGAGATCGCGTGCTCTACGAACACACACCACCTACGGAGTGTAATCGCGTGCTCGCACCGCTTGTTGCAGAGGGTACTCTCGAGCTCTTGAAGGCGGTAATCGACGTCCAAGGAGACCGAGTAATTGGTACAGGTAAGCCAGTACTTCTTGGAACAGGAGCAAGTCTGCGCAAAACATTCCCTAAGGGTGAATTGTGCGGGAAAACGGGCACATCTACTGCGACTGATGGCGAGTCATCGACAGAAAATTGGTTCGTCGGCTGTACCGTTGATTACCTCATTGTCACGAGGATTAATAATCTCAACAAAACACCTCTTGGAGAGAAAGAGACGGGCGGAAAAAATGCACTTCCCGTGTTTCAGAAGTTTATCGCAGACTTGGGACTCTTTGACCCGACTGCGAAATTTCCTGCATTCGATACGAGTGTTGTATGGCAACCCTCAGTGGTGTCAGTGAAATAGCATTGAAATGAAATAGTTATCCCCCACACTCATGAGTGTGGGGGATTTTTTTAAACAAAAAGTTCAGGTTTGTCGGTGAAGATGCGCTCCGCGCCATACATGTACATTGCCTGTGCGGTGGGCACATCGTTGACCGTCCACGCCCAGATGGGCATTCGGAGTGCGTGCGCAGTATTTAACATGTCATGTCCACCCTCCTTATCCATGAGTGCGTTCACCCATTCTATGTGGAGATTATCGATACCGCGTTCTTTCAGTCGTGCGACATATTCCGCATCGGGCACCGCATTAAAAATTGCTCCAACAGAAATTCCGGGTTCGTGCATCTTAAACCATACAGCCGTTTTGTGATGAAAGGATGAAATGACAAATTGATTCAGATTCCACTGGCTCTCTTCCTCACGCCATATTTGATGTATCGTTGCGAGCACGTCGGTCGCCATTCGTGGGCTCTTGATCTCGATGTTTACGTCACACGCTCCATTAATCGCACGGAGTATCTGCGGAAGTCGAGGTGTGTTTGGGTTGCTATTCGGGTCATGCGAGACCTTGAGGTCTTCCCAGACATCAAACTCAATCATCGTGGCGCCATCTGCGACCGCACGGTACATTGCAGGGAGCGAATTTTCAATAATCCCATCAATACCGTGTCGACCACGGTGGTAAATGATTTGCTCTTTAGTGAACATGAGGCACTCCTTTGGA
>JAYSZV010000032.1:0-5724 GCA_043737875.1 Candidatus Lloydbacteria bacterium | reverse complement strand
ACAACTTCCTGTCGGTCATCGGCGGCCATGTATTCTTCTTTTGTCATGCCACCCGTGAATGTCGCAGTGACATCGTAGAACATCTCCGTGTCAGGTCCGCACGGACCACTATCCCCCGCACTCCACCAGTTGGGCTCTTTGCCTTTTGCGTCAGCAGTCATGAAGTAGATGCGCTCTCCCTCGACACCCGCATTCTCAAAAATTGCTTTCCATATGGCATATGCCTCGTCGTCTTTTGGGGCGTCTGCGTTGCCTCCGAATACGGTGACGTATAGACGTGAGGGATCAAGTCCAAGACCCTCCTCTTTTGAAGTCAGGAATTCATAGCTCCACGTAATCGCTTCTTTTTTGAAGTAGTCTCCGAGAGACCAATTGCCGAGCATTTCAAAAAACGTGTCATGGGTGTTATCGCCCACTTCTTCGATATCTTGGGTGCGAACGCATTTCTGTGAGTCTGCAAGGCGTACGCCTGCAGGGTGTGGTTCGCCCAAGAGATATGGGACGAGTGGTTGCATTCCCGCGGTATTAAAAAGCACTGATGGGTCGTTTTGAGGCACCAAAGAGGCACTGGGGATGATGGCGTGTCCGCGATTCTTAAAGAATTGAAGGAATCGAGAGCGGATTTCTGATGAGGTAAGCATGGTAGTCAATTATAGCTACTCTCGAGCCTATTTGCCAAATTATTCTGTGTATTATATTGTACCTGAGGAAAACATAAGGACATGTTATGAGCGAAGAAGAAAATGCGCGACTGCGCAATAGTTCAGAAGCACTTTTTCGGGTACAGGTAGAAAATGCCATTACAACAGCAGAACGACTTTCTAAATATTATCATCCCGCAGTCGAAGGGACGGTGGGTGCCTGCCTCGCAATCGAGGATGACTTCGTAAGATCTGGCCTCTCGCGCCGAGAAGCACAAAACCAAACCTCCTCACTCTTAGGTGGGCGCAAAGTGAAGGATCTGATGATTGCCATGATGACGATATTGGGGAATGGAGACCCGCTCTCGTGTGGGGCAGAAAATCCGACTTACTAATATCCAGAACGCTTCGTTAGTGACATGATGTAGCTCGTACCACCCATAGAGGTGGTTTTTTATATGTCATCTCTGGCGAAAAGTCTAGATTTTTTCTCCTTACCCTACCCCAAAATTTTGGCAAAAATCCTTAAGTCATAGCTCCATGAGGGTTTTCCCGCATCCACCCCCGCACTTCACATCCGCACTCTCCTGCGGAGTGCGGAACAATCCTCGACGCGAACCTGTCAAGTAAAAATGCACTATGACAGGTCCAAGCTTCGCGCCTGCGGAGGAAGTGCAAGGGTGGTGCGATGGGATATTTAAATCCAGCATCTTCTTTACCTCATTCCGCAACTCCTAAGAAAAACCTTGCACAGGGAGAGGCGAGCATGGTCTTTGCTGCTTTGAGCAAAGTCGCCCGACCGAGCGACCTAAATTTTAACGACCGAAGGGAGTATAAAATTGGATGTACTCTTGTGGTGCAGAGCAACAATTGCCCGCTGGGCAATTGAAGGCGCGTTTTTCGAGGAGTGTGCGGAAAAATAAATTATTCCCTCACGACAACCACCTCATCCCCATCCAAAGAAAGTATCGTCGACGCTTTGCCCTTCAACTCCCCTCCATCAACATAGAAGTCGACATCAGTACCGAAGTACACGCGTGCTTCTTGTGTTGTCGTGGGTGGAGGCATTCCTTCGGGATTGGCAGAGGGAGCGACGATGGGTCCTGTGATGCTGATCAAGTCCTGTAACATTTCGTTATCGGGAAGTCGAAATGCTATCGCATATTCTCCACGATGAATGTACTCGAATTGCTCGTCGAGTGTGGGGATGATGATGGAGTATGCCCCAGGCCAGTATTGAGAGAGCTTCTCAGTAAGCGTCTCTCCAACGACAACACCAAATTGCTCGAGTTGTGCGATATCTGAAATAAGCACAATGAGTGGCTTGTCGCTACTTCGTTGCTTCAAGTTGTATATACGCTCTACGGCAGGAACGTTAAATGCCGATGCAACAAGTCCGTAGAGTGTATCGGTCGGGAGTACCCCCACTCCGCCATTCTCAATCATTTCTCCTGCGTGGTCGATATCTGTTTCCATATTATTTCGGATGAATTATAGAGCCCACACTCACATCGAGTGCTCTCTCAATATCAGGTACGCCGATGATTTTTATAAGAAGACCGTGTTCTTTTGCGAGCGCAATCGCCGAGAGATCGGCCGCTTTCAGGTTTTTCTCCAGCACCTCACTTGCCGTCGTTTCTTTAATGAGCTTTGCACTGGGGTCACGCTGTGGGTCACCTGTATAGAGTCCATCCACACCATTCTTTGCCATGATAAGTATCCCTGCTTTCATTTCGAGCGCGCGCTGTACCGAAGTAGAGTCAGTAGTGAAGTATGGCGCACCGAGACCCGCCGCGAATATGACTACTCTCCCCTTCGCCATATGGCGCTCTGCACGTTTTGGGATATAGCTCTCACACACTTGTGGCATGACTACCGCCGAAGATACGCGCGTCTCGACGCCTTTCGATTCGAAGAAGTCGCGAAGTACAAGTGCATTCTGCACCGTCGCAAGCATGCCGATATAGTCTGCAGTGGGGCGCTCAATAGCGAGTTTGCCCGTGAGCTCGTGTCCACGAAAGAGGTTTCCGCCACCCACAACCATTGCGATTTGATGGCCCGCACTTTGAAGTGTTTTTATTTGCGAAACGATGTTTTCAAGCACCGCTTCAGAATACTGGCGGTCCCCTTCTTCATTTGTGCCGTTCAAACTCTCCCCAGATAATTTGATGAGTATCTTCATATGTTTCGAGTATAACATATTGAAAAATGATGAATCCCCAACCAAAAGAATGTCCCCCGTAGTCGTGCATTCCCTGAGCGTGCATCTGCATCAAGGGAGTTAATGACTCCGCTTGATGTTGTCCACGCATAGTTAAGGCGCACACCCGTGAGTGGAGTGGTGGTGCCATTATCATATTGTATCGTGTTCATACGGATATCGATATCAGAAGACTGCACACGATATCTGCTGAAGTATATTGTTGTGGTGTGTCCTGCAAGGTCGGTGATGGTGGTGGTGCCACCGAGAGTGACAATGGTGGTTGAGGAGACATTATCGATACCTGTCATGACGGGGAGTTTGGTAGTGGGGTTGAAGGTTATTTGCACTTCTGGGATGTGGGTCACTACTTTGTTTCACCTTTTTCTTTTCGAAGAATCCATGAGTGAATGACCGCCCAGAGTATGGTGATGACAGAGAGGGCGAGGCCGAGTTCACCTGCATAGAGCATTCGTGCGTCTGGTCCCATCATTGACCCAGTAGATTGCTTCGAAAGAAAAATCATTGATATATATATATATGGCAAAGCAAATAATGCCCATGTAGCAACAATTTTTCGTCGTACAAACGAGAGAGAGAGACCCTAATAAAAACAGAAGCATAAATGAGAGGAGTGGGGTACCAACAGCAACATCACAGCCAGCATTGTAGCCATTATAGTTTGTGTAATCTATTGCAATTGGACAGTCTTCTTCACCAAGCGCTGTCATGGAAAAAAGAGTGCCCACCAGTATGCCCACAAGGACTAGTCCGACCGGCACCATCTGCACCCACTGTCTTTTAAAGAACGACAAAATTTTATACATCATATTTATGTACTTATATATTAATAATACGTAATTACACTCCCCGCATTTGACCGAATCCCCACTGGTACCAACCCCGACAATGTAAACACCGCATCCCCTCCTGTCTCAGGTTCATTCTCGAGGTACGTTGTATTTGGTGGATTGTGATATGTCCCGCGTAGTCGTGCATTCCCTGAGCGGACATCCTCATCCAAGAAGTTAATGGCGCCTCCCGATGTTGTCCACGCATAGTTGAGACGCACGCCAGTCAGTACGGTGGTGGTGCCACTATCGTATTTTATCGTATCCATACGAATATCGATATCGTTACTGCGCACACGATACCGACTGAAATAGAGAGTGGTGGTGTGTCCCGCGAGGTCAGTGATGGTGGTGAGGGTCACTACTTTGTTTCACCTTTTTCTTTTCGAAGAATCCATGAGTGAATGACCGCCCAGAGTATGGTGATGACAGAGAGGGCGAGGCCGAGTTCTATTGAATACATAACCCGTTCTCCCGATTCGAACATCGCCTCCGATAATTGATGAGAGATGAGAAATCCCACGATCAAAAAATAAAAGAAGGCAAATATCGCCCAAGAATAGAGAACTTTCACATTAACAAATGAGAGAGAGAGAGAGCCAATTAAAAAAGCGAGTCCAAAAAAGAACAGAGGTTCCCAAAAATCCACTCTACACGAATAATCACAATAATTACTTCCAACAGATAAGACACTGACCATATAAGCAACTGCAATAATCAGTACTGTAGCAACAAGCGGCACCATCTGCACCCACTGTCTTTTAAGGAACGACAAAATTTTATTCATCATATGTATATATTTATATTAATAATATGTAAGTATACTGCCCTCACTCGACTTAATCCCCACTGGCACTAGTCCCGACAGTGTGAGTTGAGTCGATCCCCCACTCGCGGGTTCATCCTCAAGTGCGGTCGTATTCGGTGGATTATGATACGTCCCACGTAGTCGTGCATTCCCCGAGCGGACATCTTCATCGAGGTAGTTGATTGCACCTCCTGATGTTGTCCACGCATAGTTCAGTCGCACGCCGGTCAGCGCTGTGGTGGTACCACTTCCATATTTTATCGTATCCATACGGATATCGATATCGCTACTGCGTACACGGTACCGACTGAAATAGAGAGTGGTGGTGTGTCCTGCAAGGTCTGTGATGGTGGTGGTGCCACCTGCAGATACAATGGTGGTTGAGGAGACATTATCCATACCTGTCATGACGGGGAGTTTTATGCCTTCTTCTTGAGTGAGAAATGTTTCCAACAAATGATGCCGAGGGAAACGAAGAGGAGTGTGGCGGCACAAAATGCCGCCATCATTGCTTGAAATGGAAGGGATATCCAACCACCAGATTCTACTGGCGTAACAAGAATGGCAACTATCGAAAGCGGTACCCACCATTTTGCAAATGAAACCCATGCGTGGAATATTTTGTCACTCATTTTGTAAGTGACGAGGGAGAGGATGAGGAGGGGGGGGGCAAAAGAAAATGGAGGCCAGATTAAATCAAGTATATCCCAGCAATCACGATAAGTGTTGCCGCATAAAGTAGTAATTTGAAATGCGCACATGTAAAAAGTTACAGTGCCTAAAACAGCAGCGGCTAATACGTTTTCTTTTGTCCCAAAGTTTTTCATAAGTATAATGTTATCTCAATTTTAGCTCATTTTGCCCCCTAGTAATACGTCCTCACACTCCCCTCACTCGACCGAATCCCCACTGGCACTAGTCCCGACAGTGTGAGTTGAGTCGATCCCCCACTCGCGGGTTCATCCTCAAGTGCTGTTGAATTCGGTGGATTGTGATATGTCCCCCGTAGTCGTGCATTCCCCGAGCGGACATCCTCATCCAGGAAGTTAATGGCGCCTCCCGATGTTGTCCACGCATAGTTGAGACGTACGCCAATGAGTGGCGTGGTGGTGCCATTGTCATATTGTATCGTGTTCATACGAATATCAATATCGGAGGACTGTATGCGATAACGACTGAAGTATATTGTTGTGGTGTGTCCTGCAAGGTCGGTGATGGTGGTGG
>JAYSZV010000031.1:0-2407 GCA_043737875.1 Candidatus Lloydbacteria bacterium | reverse complement strand
ATTTCTCCCAGTCGCGGCCGCGTGTCCTGCGCTCGCTATGAGCAAAATGGCGATAACGCTTGAGGTTATTTTTTGTTTCATTAAGAAACTCCTTTTGTGATTGTTGATCGAAGCTGGAAATTTGTGAAGCGTATCCGCGCAATGTCTTACTCCTTGTTTGGTAGGACTCGTTCTCCTTCAGTTTGGTTTATGGGAAGTCGAGAAGGGAGTATAGAATTTTCATTCTCCCTGTATTTTTGGTACATCACTTTTACAAGTGGCGTCACGTCCAAGTCTGGGCGCCCAATCACATCTTCAATCGCATGTTTGAGTTGTAGGTATGCAGGATTCGCGACGTCTCCCAGAGTAGACTCTGGTGGCACAACGACAGTAGCTGTCGTATAGCGGTCGAGAGAACCATGCATGACCGTACTTTCATGAGTGCGATTATTTGCAAACTTGCTCCCGTGTGAACGGGGAGACATTTTGCCGAATTGAGCGAGCTTGGGCGTAGCGATTTTTTTGCTTGCGTGAACACTGCGATTTTTTTGTGCAGTAATGCATGCATGAAGCGAATTTTTACCCTTACCACTGCACATCTTGGAAGTGCGTAAATTTTTCTCATACACATACATCTGCATTGCGGCAGCACTTTTTTGTGCCGAGCGTGTTGGGGTCTGTGCCTGCAATTGTGGCGCAGTCACGACTGGAGTCGAGACAGAATTTTTTACACTGATGACTTCAGATTTTGCATGTGCAGGAATAATGAGCACTTGGCCAGGGTATACGAGGTCAGCACTTTTCAGGTTGTTTACTTTGGCGATGGCCACCCAGTTTGTTTCGGGAAATTGCCGAGCAATCTTTGTGAGCCACTGACCCTTTGTAACAGTGTGACGGAGTACGGGCGCTTCGTTCGCGTTTGCTTGTCCACTCATGATAAGCAACGTGCTTATCATGAGGAAGAGGAGCTTCCAAACAGTTTTCATCATTTGTTCCTTTTCACGTTGAGTCGATTGACAAAGTACTCATATAAAACTCATTCTACTTTTATAGAATGAGTTAAAACGCAAGATTCTTTTGGAATCCTACGTTGCTTTTTCAGCGTTTATATCTTGTCGCACACTAATCTACTTTTGCCAAAATGTCAAGTATCTACTGTAATATTAAATCATTTGAAACTGTTTCAGGTGTTGCTTCACGTATGTTGGTCGACGAGAGCTCAACCGCGGTATTTATGCGCTCCGCGATTAATTGGGTAAGCTCGGAATAGGGTATGCGTACTTCCTGTATTCCTCTTGCGTATGGTGCAACTTGATAGGGATTAAATATGACCACAAGACCATCTGGCGTGACCGCGACGCTTGCAAAGTTTTCCGCCGTGGGGGCAGTGCCCATGGCGATGAGTTCTTCCACTTCGGGGGTTACCTCAGCAGATGTGTCGGTAAGTTTGACGTGCGCATATGTTGAAAGAAAGGGGAGCGCAAGCGTTGATGATGCGAAGATGTCCGTAGTCGAAAGAATCGTTCGATGTTCGATATCGTAGATGAGGATGCTGGTGCGACTATTGGGGTGGGCAGACCCCGCGATGTATTCAGAAGAGTCGAAGCGGAACGAGACGATGGTGGGGGATATGAGCGTCGTCGACCAGCGCATGGTGAAGTCACTCAGGAAATCGCGCGGAGCATTTTTTATATTGAGGTCCGCGACATTCTCGCGAAAGGCAGAGACCTGATCATTCACATATGTTTTTATAACCGTATTTGCTTGTTTCGCAAGATTGGGATGACCGATGAGTGCAATGCTTGGATAGTGTACGTTGTACGCAAAGTGCTCCCTTGGATTAGATACTTTCTCCTCGTTATCTTTTATTGCAGGGACTTCAATGAATTTGTTTGCGAGGAGCGAGGATTCTGAGATAGCTTGCTCTGCCTTTGTGTTTTGTTTTTGGATTGGCTTTGGGGCATAGGAGAAGTAAAGCACGGAAAATCCGCCGAGGAGGAGGAGCGAGATACCCAAGAGAATACGCATAGATGATTGCACGTACCTATTGTATCAGGTGGTACACAATTCGGTGTATGCATGAATCATCTGATTTTCTTGACTTTAACCCCCCCCATGAGAGTCTTAGAGTAGTTCTCGCTCCTTGATTGGTTCTTATGCCCAAAAAGATAATGTCGATGCGCCTCCTCCTCCTTGCTATAAAGGGAAAGAAAACATATGACCCCTATGAACGTGGAGCAGGCTTGGCGGTACGACGCTACCTCCTTTCGCTTTGCTATCCAATAATCATTGGCTTGTCGATACTTCCGATATTGGGATATGTGCTTCTGGGGAGTGTGTCCCTCGGTGTAAATTTGCTGTGGGTGTTATTGGTACTTTTTTTCGTACTCAATGCTTCCGTATACATACTGCTGTCTGTGGCGGGGCA